>NZ_VHLB01000123.1:0-20198 GCF_006547365.1 Myxococcus sp. AB056
GGCTTGGGGGGCTCCTCCGGCTTCGGCGTCTCGGGAGGCGGCGGGGGCGGCTTCTGCACCTCCACCATCACCATCTCCACGGGGCGCTTGGGCACTGGGCGCGAGCGCGAGTCACCCTCCCCCAGCGCCCAGAAGCCGCCGACGTGAATCCCCAGCGACACGAGCAGGAAGGCGCCCACCACGGCGAGCGAGCGGTCGTGCGTGGGCGTCGTGGGACTATTTTCGAGGACCGCCTGACTCATGCGCTGATGCCTCGCTTCAGGGCGCTGCGGACGCAGCCGCGGGGGCCACGTCCTTCTCGATGTTGAGCGCGAACTTCGCGATGCCCTGGCCCTTCACCACGTCGATGAGCCGCATGACGCGGCCGTAGGGCAGCGACTGGTCGGCGCTGATGATGGCGCGCGTGTCCTTGTCCTTGGCCACCGCCTCGGCGACCTTCGCCTCCAGCTCCTTCTCGGTCATCTCGGTGCCGTCGAAGAAGAACTTGCCCTCCTTGTCCAGCACCACGTTGACCAGGCCCTGCACCGTCTCACCGCCGTTGGCGGCGCGGGGCAGGTCCACCTCCACCGTCTCACGGACGATGAAGTTGGCCGTCACCATGAAGATGATGAGCAGCACCAACACCACGTCCACCAGCGGGGTGACGTTGATGCCGGTGATTTCGTCGTCGTTGTCCTGCGCGCTGCCCGCCATGGCCTAACGGGCCTCCGAGCGGAGACTGCCCACCAGCGCATGCCCCAAAGCGTTGGCGCGGCTGGTGAGCGTCTTGAGCTGACGGCTGAAGACGTTGAAGGCCACCACCGCCGGAATCGCCACCGCCAGACCCACGGCCGTGGCGACCAGCGCTTCGGAGATGCCGGCCATGACGGTCTGCTGCATGGCCCCGCCACCGCCCTGGGCATTCATCTTCCCCAGGTCATTGAAGGCCTTGATGATGCCCAGCACCGTGCCGAACAGACCGATGAACGGCGCGTTGTTGCCCAGCGTGCCCAGATACGACAGGAAGCGCTCGTAGCGCGGGCGCTCACGCGACAGGGTGGAGGCAATCACCTGCTCCACCGTGTCCGCGCCCTGGTCGGCGCACGCCAGGCCTTCGCGCAGGATGGCGGCCTCCATGCCCTGGCGCCCCTGGATGGCGGCCTTCACCGCGTCCAGCTCACCGCGCGAGAGCCGCACCGCCAGCGCCTCCGAGTCCGGCAGCCGGTGACGGGCGAAGTACACCGTGCGCTCCAGCATGATGGCGATGGAGAGCACCGACAGACACACCAGCACCCACAGCACCCACTCCGCGGAAGTGAGCGTCACCCCCAGCAGCTTGCTGCTGAGCCACCCCAGTTGCTCCGGGTGGGCCTGGGCGAAAACGGCGATGGACGGCATGGTGTCTTTCCCCTCGTGAAGCACGTTGGCGCGACCGGAACACCGGGCCCGAATTGAAGTGTCACCGGGTGGTCGGATTTTTTCCGGGCCCCTCTGACGGCGAGGGGCCAGAATGCGCGCCATGCGAGGAAAAACGGTGGTCGTCACGGGCGCCTCAGCGGGCATTGGCGAGGCGCTGGCGGTGGTGCTGGCCGGACGCGGCGCCAACCTGGTGCTGGCGGCGCGCAACGAGGAAGCGCTCCAGCGGGTGAAGGCCCGGTGCGAGTCGGCCGGCGGGCGCGCGGTGGTGGTGCCCACGGACGTTGGAGACGCGGAGGCCTGCCGCCACCTGGTGGAGCGCGCGGTGGAGGCCTTTGGCGGCGTCGACGTGCTGGTCAACAACGCGGGCGTGACGATGGACGCGCGCGTGGACGAGGTGAAGGACCTGTCCCTCTTCGACCGGCTGATGCGCATCAACTACCTGGGCGCGGTGTACTGCACCCACCACGCCCTGCCCCACCTCAAGGCCCGGCGCGGACTGGTGGTGGCCGTGTCGTCCCTCACGGGCAAGACGGGCGTGCCCAACCGCAGCGGCTACGCGGCCAGCAAGCACGCCATGCACGGCTTCTTCGACTCGCTGCGCATCGAACTGCGCGGCACCGGCGTGGACGTGACGGTGGTGTGCCCCGGCTTCGTCGCCACCAACATCCGCGACAGCGCGCTGGGCGCGGACGGCCAGCCCGTGCGGCAGAGCAAGCACGACGAGAGCGCGGGTAACATGGACGTGGACACCTGCGTGGCCATCATCCTGCGCGCCATGGAGCGCCGCGAGCGCGAGGTGGTGATGACCACCAAGGCCCGCGTCGCCCAGTTCCTCAAGCTGGTGGCCCCGGGCGTGGTGGACCGCATCGCCGCGAAGACCATCCAGGACCGGCAGCGCTGATTCGCGCGGCTCAGGTGGCCGGCGGAGGCGTGGCCGGCCGCTCCACGCGCGTCAGCAGCCCGGAGATTCCCTCGAAGGAGGCGTTGCCCACCTGGTGCAGGCCGAAGCCCCAGAGGAAGGCCGTCATGCCCGCGCGGAAACCGCCCCACGTGGGCGAGAAGACATTGAGCAACTGAAGCCCCAGCGCCACCGCCACCGTGGTGAGCAGCGCCAGCACGCCCAGCTCCACCAGCCACATGTGACGCGGCGACGGCAGCGGCATGCCCTCGAAGTCGCCCAGCGCGGGCGCCCCTCCGGCGGGCGCCTCCGGCAACAAGTATAGGACGGATAGGAGCCCTGATGAGGGCGGCGAGCTGGTGAAGAGGGGCCAAGAAGGGCCGCTGGAGGGTGACACGCGGGCTGTGCGCCGGGCCGGAGCAGAGGCTGTGCCGCCCCTCGGGGCACAGGCCGGCCCAAGCGGCCCATCCAGGCGGCAGGCCGCAGGGGCGTGGGCTTCCATGTCGCTATGAGTACTTGGGCTCAACACCCCGCGCTCTGGGGTGGACCCTGTGCCGGGGCCAGCTTCGCAGGCCGCGAGGGCAATGCCAGGTGCTCCAGAATGGCGCGCCCCCCACCGGAGGCCGTCAGGTACGCCAGCACTCGCCGCCTGCCTCCACACCTCATGCAGGCGAACACGTCGACGTCGAACGTCCTGCTGAGCAACTCGGCCCAGTCCACTCGCGGCGTCTTCTCCTTCATGGGCTCCGTGCTGGCCGCCGCCTCAAGCCCCACGCTCGCCTCCTGCGCACCTGCTTGAGGGAGCGCATGCGCGCGGAGAAGGCCGTGCGCTTCCTGTCCGACGCGAGCGCGCTGCTCGCCGAGTCGCTCGACTATCCGACCACGCTCCAGCGCCTGGCTCGCCTCGTCGCGCCAACGTTCGCCGACTGGTGCATCGTCGATGTGGCCGAAGCGGACGGCAAGATTCGCCGGGTGGCCGGGTTTCACTCCGACTCCGCGAAGCAGAGGGTCCTGCGCGAGCTGGAGGAGCGCTATCCGCCCCACTGGGGCTCGCTCCAGCCGGCCATCCGCGTCATGGTCCGGCAAGCCCTTCCTGCGCTCCGAGCTCTCGGAGCCCGATATGCACGACTACAGCCTCGACGCCGAGAATGCCCGGCTCATCCGCGAGCTGGGGACCCGGAGCGGCATGGCCGTGCCGCTCATGGCGCGCGGACGGACGCTGGGGCCATCTCCATGGGCCGCACGGACCCGAAGCGCCCCTTCGGGCCATCGGACCTGGCGCTCATGGAGGAACTGGCCCACCGGGCGGCCATGGCCATCGACAATGCCCACCTCTACCAGGAGGCCCAGGAGGGCATCCGCGTCCGTGAGGAGTTCCTCGGTGTCGCGGCGCACGAGGCGAAGACGCCCATCACCTCCATGAACATCGTGCTTCAGTCGGTGCTGCGGAGACGAAACGAGCGCCCCTCCGCAGAGCGGCTCATGCAGGCCCTCGAGTCGACCGAGAAGCAGGTGCAGCGCCTCATGCGCCTAGTGGACGACGTGCTGGATGTCTCGCGGCTGCACGCCGGGCGGCTCAAGCTCCACCTGGAGCGCGTGGACTTCCTGGCCGTCGTGGGCGAGGTCGTGGAGCGGTTCATCGAGACCGCCGCCCGAACCGGGTCGCGGGTGGACGTGCGCGCCGAAGGGCCCGTCGAGGGGATGTGGGACCGGAGCAGGCTGGACCAGGTGGTGGCGAACCTCCTCGGCAATGCCCTCAAGTTCGGCGAGGGCAGGCCCATCGAGATTTCGCTCTCACGCTGGGAGGGGACGGCCGAGCTCGTGGTGGAGGACCACGGCATCGGAATCCCGCCCGAGCGCCTGCTCCACATCTTCGAGCGGTTCGAGCGCGCGGTGCCCACCCGGCACTACGGCGGATTCGGGCTCGGCCTCTACATCGTTCGGAGCCTCACGGAGGCCATTGGCGGCACGGTGCGCGTGGACAGCACGCCGGGCCTGGGATCGAGGTTCACGGTGGTCCTTCCGTGCCAGCCCCTGAAGGAGGCCGCGGGAGAGTCGCAGGCGTGAGGAGACGCTGGCTTTCACGACATGAACGCATGCATGCCCCTCGGAAACACTGCCCGGCCCGGCTCCGTATGCCCATTTCCCCGCTGCTCTCAGGCGGGGCGCTACCTGGAGCGCAGGTCCTTCTCTCGCGCCAACAGAAAGATACGTCATGACCGCTTCCTTCATGAAGCTCCGGAGGCTCGCTTCTCTCGTCCTGTATTGCGCCGCGCTCGGCGTCTCGCCGCTCGCATCCGCGGAGCCGCCAGCCGCCGGCGAGCCCGCGGAGGCGGCGCCGCGCGCGGGCGAGCTCAACTACCGCTCCACGGGCCAGCGCCAGCCCCAAATCACCCAGCTGTCCGATGGCGGGCAGCAGATTCTCCTCTCCTGCCTTCTGTCGCGTCCCGGCCAGATCCAGCGCTACGCCGTGAGCTGCCCGGGCACGAAGCGGCTCGACGTCAAGGTGGCGGACTGCTGCATCCCAGGCGACCACTGGCAGGTGAAGGTGAAGTCCTGGGACTTCAAGCCCAACACGGCGGTGGCGACCTCGCCGGGCGGTGACGGTGACTTCAGCGCGCCCGCCCGCGTCTTCACCTACAGCAGCAGCCGGGACATGAACGCCCTCATCGAGTGCTCGTACCTGCACGGCGTCAACGTCTTCCCGGCGGAGTCCTTCCTCCTCGTGGAGAGCAGCGGCGGCGCATGTTCCGTGACGGACGTGGGCATCACCGAGGAGATTGACCGCTCACCGTGACAGGCCGGTCCGCAAGAGCCCTGTCCCCAGAGCTCTTGCCCCCTTGCGCAAGGTGACATGCTCCCAACTCCTTGAAAGGGGTGGGGTGGAGCGCCCGCTCCAACGCGAGGGAGGGGCGGGCATGTGAGGCCGCATTGCACGACGGTCCCCGGCGCTCAGGCGCGGGCGGAGGACACGCCCGACGGCGTGGCCCTCGTCTTCACCACCTCCGAGGAGGACCAGGTGGCGAACCTCCGGCAGCGTGGCCGCAACATGATGCAGCGGCAGGCAGAGCACGGCGTATCGGGGCGCCGCGGCCTCGAGCAGCCTCCCGGCATCGACTACGAGGCCATGGGCGGTAGCGGGCTCCCGGGTTCTGCGGGGGCTCCGAGCGTGCCGACCTACGCCCGCGTGGAGGACACTCCCCAGGGCGTCACCATCGCCTACAAAGCCGTGGACCCCTCGGCTGGAGACAGGCACCCATACGGAACCCATGAAGCACAAGGCCTATGAAAAGGAGCTTCGCAGGCTCCAGGCCCAGCTCTGCATGCTTCAGGATTGGGTCAAGCAGGAGGGGGTGCGCGTCGTCGTGGTCTTCAAAGGGAGGGACGCGGCGGGCAAGGGCATGACGCCGCCTTCCCACGAGCGGGAGAGGCCGCGCGGCACCGTCCGCGCTACACTTGCGCGCAGGATGCGCCTCTCCCCTGCCCTCAGCCTTCGTGCCTTGATCCTCGCCAGCCTCGCGGGCCTCGCGCTCGCCGGATGCCAGAGCGAGGAGGAGAAGCGGGCCCGGCGCCTCCAGGAGACCCGCGAGTGCGCGGGCTGCGACCTGCGCGGCCTCTCCCTGGAGGGCGCGGACCTGGAGGGCGCTCGGCTCGTGGGAGCCCGGCTGGAGGGCGCGAAGCTCGGCCGTGCCCGCCTGAAGGGCGCCGACCTCTCCGAGGTGGACCTCACGCTCGCGGACCTCCGGGGCGCGGACCTCCGGGGCGCCAGGCTGGACGAGACGTTCCTGGAGCAGGCGCAGCTCCAGGGCGCCAACCTGGAGGGAGTGGACCTCCGGAACGCGCGCGCCGTGGAGTCCGCCCACTTCGAGGGCGCCATCCTCCGGGGCATCAATCTGGAGGAGGAGTCCTTCTCCGGCCCGGGCGGACCCCACCGCCGCAGCGAGCGCTCCCACGCCTACTCCGTGCCCGTGGGCGGGGCGCTGCTGTCCGGCGTGGACCTGCGCGGGGCGAAGCTGCGCGGGGCGGTGCTGGAGCGCTGCGACCTGGCGGGCGCGGACCTGCGCGACGCGGACCTGCGCGACGCGAAGCTGAAGAACGCCAACCTCGCCGGGGTGAAGCTGGAGGGCGCCAACCTCTCCGGCGCCACCTGGGAGGACGGCCGCCAGTGCGCCGCCGGCTCCATGGGCGAGTGCCGCCCCCCCCGGAAGTAGCCCGGGCCTCAGCCGCCGCGGCGCTTGCGGGTGTCGAACTGGGCCTTCAGCGGCGTCTTCACGTCGTTCTTCGGGTCGTCGTACAGGTCCTGCCGGCTCACCGAGTGTGACACGCGCATCAGGTAGTCCAGGCTGCCGTACGGCGGCTCCCGCTTGGGCACGTCCACCTGGAGCCCTCCGGCGTCGCGCTCGGAGAAGATGACGGAGTAGCTCTCCAGGGATTTGACCAGGTCGATGGTCAGCTTGAGGCCCGGGGACTTCACCTTGCCGGCCAGCCGCGCCAGGTCCTCGGCCCAGTCCGCGGCCTTGCCCCACTTCTTCACCAACTGCCGCAGCGGCTCAATCTGGGCGAGCAGCGTGAAGAGCAGGTCCCGCAGGTCGCGGGGGCTGCGCGTGGCGGCGAAGCGCTTCTCGATGGCTTCCAGCATCGCCAGGAAGCGGTCGTACTCCTTCTCCTTGTGCTTCTGGTGGTACTCGTCCTCGCGGGTGACATCCACGTGGACGATGCGCGAGGCGAACTTCGTCTTCGCCAGCTGCGCGGCGGGCGAGTTCGACGTATTGTCGAACTCGTTCATCTGCTCCTCCAGCAGGGCCCCGATGAGCGACCACAGCGGGCCGTCCAGTGTCTTGCGGTCCACGCCGACGAGGCGCACGAGCGGCTTCAGGAAGGCGGCGATCTGCAGGTCGTCGTAGAGGCCGGTGACGGGGTATTCGCCGGCCTTGCGGCGCGCCTTCAGGGCCTTCTGGGTGGGGACGATGCCGCTCTCCACGAGCTGGATTTCGGCAAGGAAGCGCTTCAGCAGGGCGTCGCTCAGGAGCTGGTGCTCCGCCGTCATCTTGCCCTTGAGCTCCACCGGCACATGGAGCTTCCGCTTCACGTTGAGCTGGTGCAGCAGGGTCTTCACCTGGACGAACACCTCGCCGAGCTGGGCGAGCGCGGTCAGCGCTTCGTCATAGACGCGCTCCGCCTTCGTCTTGTCCATCAGCAGGCGGATATCCCAGCCGAACAAGTCCTCGTCCTTGTCCACGAGCCGCGTGGACAGGACCGCTTCCTTCAGCTTGCCGAAGTCGAAGCGGATGGCCGCCACCGACTCCATGAGCATCTTGGGAGGGACCCGCGTGGGGTCCGGCTTCTTCGGGTCCTCCCCCATCCCAATCACTTCCGTCAGCGGCATCAGCGAGAAGTCCGCGATGACGCGCTGGGTGAGGTCGTACTTGCAGAAGACGTTGATGATGCGGCAGTCGTCGTGGAAGGCGCCGGTATTCACCTGGTGCAGCCGGGTGAAGAAGGGCGTGGACAGATAGGTGATGCTGCGAATCTTCCACTGCTTCGGCCACGCCTTGGACGTGGCCGCGCGCTCGGTGAAGGCGTTGATGACGTTGCCGCCATGCGAGTGGCCGATGAGGTGGAAGGACACCGCGCGTTTCAGGAAGGCGCCGTAGTAGGGCGTCTCGCGATTACCACCGCACAGCCGGTCCGCGAGGTAGGTGCCGGCGATGGTGCGGTTGGTCGGGTTGTTGTCGCCGCTCCACCCGTGCGCCGTGAAGACGTGGAGGTTGGTGTATTCCTTGCGCAGCGCCTCCAGGTCCTCCAGGAAGCGGGTGTTCTCTTCCCAGTAGTGGTTGGCGTCGCTGTCCTTCAGGGGCACCTTCGGGTTGTGGTAGCTGGCCGAGCGCGCCGTCGGGCTGGTGTTGCCGGGGTCCACCGTGCCGCCCACCAGCACGATGATGTTGGGCACGTCGCGGACGATGAGCGTGTTGGCGCTGTTGACGGCGACGCGGGCCTTCAACTTCGGCTTGGAGCTCTGCTGGGGAGTCGCGGTCGTCATGGAGGCTTGGGGAGGCGGAAGGGGTCAGCAGCCGTGCTCGCGCTCCAGGCGGGCGCGAGTCTGGGGGCCCAGGGGCTCGGGCTCCTCGATGCCGCACGTCTGCTGGAAGGCGCGCAGCACGTGCTCGGTGGCGGAGTCGGATTCGGCGCCAGGCTCGCCGCAGTCGTAGCCCAGGTTGTTGAGGCGGGCGTGCGCGCCGGCGTCGTCATCCAGCGGCGTCAGGTGGCTGAGCTCCAGCGTCCACTCCACCGACTCCTGCTCGGTGAGCCACACCGTGAGCGTGGCCTCCTCGGCGTCGATGGGAACGGGCACCTTCAGCCAGCCCTCGCCGTCGGCGCGGGACTCCTGCGGCTCCTCTCCCTCGATTTCCAGGAGGAAGCGCGCGTTGGCCAGGGGCTGCGCGTCGGGGTCCTCGTCGCGGAACTGGAGCTTCAGCACCGTCTGGGCCCGCTTCAGCGTGAAGCTGTGCTGCTGGCTGGTGGAGACCTTCACCTCGTTGGGCTTCACGTCGGGGATGTGCAGCTCGTCCCCGGGCAGGAGGATGAAGGGGTTGGGACGCCGCTTCCGGAACTCGGCGTTCTCGGGAGCGTCGTAGATGGCCTTCCAGTTCGGCAGCCCGTACTTCCGGGCAATGCGCATGAGGTGCTCGCCGGCCTTCACGGTGTGCTTGCGCGCCATGGCCCCCCCTACCGTCGAAAGTCGAACGGCAGTCTAGCGGCCCCCTCCCGCGAGCGGGAGGGGCCCTCCGGGAGCTCCCCTTCCTTGATGAAGTGGCTCCTGGCTCCAGGGTGTGGGTGTTCCGGGGGCGCGTGCGTGTCACGCGCCCCCCGGGGGACGGTGACGAGGCCCTGTGAGAACCAAGACTACAGGATGAGCCTGTTTTAAAGCCTCATGAACTCCTCATGTCCAGTGCATTCCCCGGCATCAAAGCCAGCGGTGCGAGCGTCCAGTCCATCGTCGCGGCCATCAAGTCGTTCTCGGTCCTCATTGATGACCTGATGAGGGACCTCCAAATCCAGACACGGGATGCCAACGGCGCGCCCGTGTTGGCCCCCAATGCCTGGTACGACCTGGACGCGTACCTGCCCATCTTCAAAAAGATCGACACCCTGCTGGGGGGCCGCGGCCTGGAGAAGGCCGGGTCGTTGATGCCGCAGAACGCCGTCTTCCCGCCGCACGTCAAGAGCATCCAGGCGGCGCTCCAGGCTCCCCCAAGCAGGTGAGGAGGAGGCGGAGCGGAGAAGGAGGCAGCGGCCAGAACGAAGCGGATGAAGCAGAGAACGCCGCGAGTGGACTTACGCCGAGTTGCTGAGGAGGACGTTCGACTTCGACGTGTTCGCCTGCGTGAGGTGTGGAGACCGCAGGAGGGTGCTGGCATACCTGACGGCCTCCGGTGGGGGGCGCGCCATTCTGGAGCACCTGGCATTGCCCTCGCGGCCTGCGAAGCTGGCCCCGGCACAGGGCCCACCCCAGAGCGCGGGGTGTTGAGCCCAAGCACCCATAGCGACATGGAAGCCCACGCCCCTGCGGCCTGCCGCCTGGATGAGCCGCTTGGGCCGGCATGTGCCCCGAGGGGCGGCACAGCCTCTGCTCCGGCCCGGCGCACAGCCCGCGTGTCACCCTCCTGCGGCCCTTCTTGGCCCCCCTTCACCAGCCCGCCGCCCTCATCAGGGCTCCTATCCGTCCTATACTTCGGATCTTTCCGGGCCCCTCTGACGGCGAGGGGCCAGAATGCACGCCATGCAAGGAAAGACAGTGGTCGTCACGGGCGCCTCAGCGGGCATTGGCGAGGCGCTGGCAGTGGTGCTGGCCGGACGCGGCGCCAACCTGGTGCTGGCGGCGCGCAACGAGGAAGCGCTCCAGCGGGTGAAGGCTCGGTGCGAGTCGGCCGGCGGGCGCGCGGTGGTGGTGCCCACGGACGTTGGGGACGCGGAGGCCTGCCGCCACCTGGTGGAGCGCGCGGTGGAGGCCTTTGGCGGCATCGACGTGCTGGTCAACAACGCGGGCGTGACGATGGACGCGCGCGTGGACGAGGTGAAGGACCTGTCCCTCTTCGACCGGCTGATGCGCATCAACTACCTGGGCTCGGTGTACTGCACCCACCACGCCCTGCCCCACCTCAAGGCCCGGCGCGGACTGGTGGTGGCCGTGTCGTCCCTCACGGGCAAGACGGGCGTGCCCAACCGCAGCGGCTACGCGGCCAGCAAGCACGCCATGCACGGCTTCTTCGACTCGCTGCGCATCGAGCTGCGCGGCACCGGCGTGGACGTGACGGTGGTGTGCCCCGGCTTCGTCGCCACCAACATCCGCGACAGCGCGCTGGGCGCGGACGGCCAGCCCGTGCGGCAGAGCAAGCACGACGAGAGCGCGGGCAACATGGACGTGGACACCTGCGTGGCCATCATCCTGCGCGCCATGGAGCGCCGCGAGCGCGAGGTGGTGATGACCACCAAGGCCCGCGTCGCCCAGCTCCTCAAGCTGGTGGCCCCGGGCGTGGTGGACCGCATCGCCGCGAAGACCATCCAGGACCGGCGGCGCTGATTCGCGCGGCTCAGGTGGCCGGCGGAGGCGTGGCCGGCCGCTCCACGCGCGTCAGCAACCCGGTGATTCCCTCGAAGGAGGCGTTACCCACCTGGTGCAGGCCGAAGCCCCAGAGGAAGGCCGTCATGCACGCGCCGAAACCGCCCCACGTGGGCGAGAAGACATTGAGCAACTGAAGCCCCAACGCCACCGCCACCGTGGTGAGCAGCGCCAGCACGCCCAGTTCCACCAGCCACATGTGACGCGGCGACGGCAGCGGCATGCCCTCGAAGTCGCCCAGCGCGGGTGCCCCTCCGGCGGGCGCCTCCGGCAGCGCGAGGATGCTTCCACCGCTGGGCGCGGTGGGAGGAGGCACGGAGGGCGCCCCGTCGCCCCCGTCGTCCGAC
Source organism: Myxococcus sp. AB056 (assembly GCF_006547365.1). Taxonomy (NCBI): domain Bacteria; kingdom Pseudomonadati; phylum Myxococcota; class Myxococcia; order Myxococcales; family Myxococcaceae; genus Myxococcus; species Myxococcus sp. AB056. Next base: position 11,264 of record NZ_VHLB01000123.1, read on the forward strand.
GCGAGCGACTCCAGGTGGAAGCTCTTCGCCATCCGCTGGGACTGGCTGGCGGAGACAAACCGGACGCGCGCCTCGCCGTACTTCCCCGCGGCCTCGTGCGACGACTCCGCCACCAGAAGACCCATGGCTTCGCGCAGGAGCGACTCCACCTCATCGAGCGCCTGCGTCTGCGCCTCGGACTCACTGGCGTTCCGCGCCTCGTCCACCGCGCCGCGCAGCTCCACGATGAGCTGGCGCACATAGGCGGCATGCGCGCCCTGGTACATGCGGACGGCATCATCCACGCTGGTGTTCGCGCGCTCGCGGGCTCTCTCCAGCAGTGTGTTCACCTGCCGGGTGAGGGCCTCCCACTCCTCCTCCGTGAAACCTCGCGGCGGCGTGCGGGACGCCAGGGCCGCGGACAGCTCCTCGCAGAGGATGTCGAAGTACGAGCGGCGAGCGAACTCCAACTGGCGCCGGGCGGCGTCCAGCGCGCCCCGCGCCAGCTCCTCCCGCACGGTCGACAGCAGGGACAGCAGTTCGTACTTGAGCCGGAAGCCCAGCGAATCCTCACCGTGCTGCTCCACCAGCGTCCGCGCCTGACGGTCGATGTCCTGCAACCGCGCCTCCAGCCCGGCGCGCGCCAGTCCGTCCACGTCCAGCTCCCGCACCTTGGCGGCGAGGCGGTCCAGTTGCTCGGTGGCGGTGTCCTCCGTGCGCAGCGCGCCTTCCACTTCCGCCAGCAACTGGCTCGCCTGCTCCGGACGCAGCTCGGCCGGGAGCGCGTCCAGCTTGCGTGACGTGTCACACCACGCGCCATACAGCCGCAGACGAGGCTCCAGCGCGGTCAGGTCCCCGTCGCGCACGCGGATGCCTCGCACCGGCCGGCGAATCTCCGACGCGAGCCCGTCCACCTGGCCCAGCATCACCTGCCCCACCTCCCGCGCCCGAGCCCCCTGCCCGCTCACCACGGCCTGGAGCCGGCGGTGCAGCTCCATGACCCGCTGCAAGCGCAGCGTCCGGGGCCGGATGCGCTGCGAGTACAGGCGCACACCGAACGACGACACGGCCCCCGCCGCGATGAGCAACGCGCCCCACAACCAGGGCGAGCTCACCCACAAGGTGAAGGGCTGCTCCACCGCCATGCCCGAGCGCACGGACAGGCGCACGGTGCCGGTGTACTCGCCCGGACCTTCCAGGCCCCGCAGGTTCAAGAGCAGCGCGCCGCTCCCATGCGCGCTCACGGGAATGCCGCCGTCCACCGACGTGACATCCAGGTTGCCGCCATCCGGCTTCCCGCCCTCCAGCGCGAAGCGCACGCTCTGGAAGCGCGGCTGGATGAGGGCCGAGTCCATGTCCGGCGCCTTGCGCTGCAATTGCAGCAACTGGGGCACCGACACGACCCCGCCCACGCCCGCCGTCTCCTTGAACGGCAGCCGCACGGTGGCGTCGATGGAGCCCCAGCCCCAGCCCGCGGACGTCACCGCTGGCGACGTGGCGATGAACTGCACCGCGGGCACCGCCTGCACGCGCGTGACGATGAGCGCGGTGGTCTCCCGCCCTTGCGCGTGCACCAGCACCACGTGGCCCGTGTAGTCCCCCGTGACGGGCAGGCGCCCGGACAGCTCGACGTGGATGGGGCGCCGCGTGGAGATGGGCACCGTGGCGCCCCCGGCCTCCGCTTCCTTCACCACGGCCTGCAACGGCACCTGCACGCCGTCCTGGGCCTGGAGCGGATCCACCAGCACCGTCACGCCGCCGGGCAGCTCGCCGTCCACACCTCTGGCCACGCCGCCGGCCACGGCCACGTCGCCGACCACCTCCGACGCGCTCAGCAAATCCACGCGCAGCACGTGCCGGAAGTCCTCCGACGCGGTCCGCAGCTTCACCTCGTTGCTGGCGGAGGCACCCGCCACGCGCAGCGAGGGCTCAGCGCCGGCCCTCCAGGGAAGGACGAGCAACAAGAGCAGGGCCGGAAGACGCACGAGCCCCCACGCGGAGTGGGTGACGGCGGGACGGGTGCCAGCGGAGCGCATTCACTGACTGTATCAGGCGCCCCCCATGCCTCCACTTCGCGCCCCTACCCCCACCCCAGCTGACTCAACATGCTCCCGGACAGGCTGCCGCGGATGGTGTCGATGGGGATGCCCTCGTTGTGTCCCGCCGACGCGGACGGGACGCGGGGCCCACCGCTGTGGTGCAGCGCGGCCAGCCGCAGGTCCTGGGTGAAGCAGGGTGCCCCCGAGGAGCCCGGCCCCGTGCACGCGCGGTACGCCACGCGTGTGCGGCCCGGATTGACGCCCAGGAACTCATCGAGCGCGACGCTCATCGGCTGGCCCGCCGGGTGCTGGACGATGAGCACCAGGCTGCCGGGCGTGAAGGACTCCCGCGAATCGGGCGGCTCCAGCCAGCCTCGGGGCTCCCCGTCGACCAGGTCCTCGCCGGGGACACCCGCCACCTCGAGGAAGGCGTAGTCCAGCTCGCCCGACGTGGCATCGCGCGGACGCGGGTGCATCAGGTCCGCGGGGCTATAAGGACTGCGCGCCAGACAGCGCGTCACGCGGTACACCGTCCCCGGATGTAGCAGCGTCCCGTCCTGGAGGACCTTGCGGCCGAAGCGCACCCGTAGAGACTCCAGCAGCCTGTTCTCGATGACGTGGAAATTGGTGAGCACGACGCTGGGGGACACCAGGAAGCCGGTGCCCAGCGCCGCGCCCACCTCCGGCTCCACGCGGCACACCTGCCGCTCGATGGAGGTCAGGCGCTTGCGCCAGTGCTCACGCTCGGCGTCCGCCCGGCCGCTGCCGAAGATGCGCTCCAGTCCGACACGGGGGATGCTGCGCTGGACGGACGCGAGGTACACCTGCACGAAGCGTTGGAGGCGAGGGTGCCGGGGCAGGGCCTGGTAGGCGCCGCGAATCAGCTCGCGCAGCCAGCCCTCCGCCTCCGCCATGTGGATGAGCGCGAAGACGCGCTCCCGCAGCCCACCGGAGACGCCCAGCGACTCCAAATCCCTGCGGCAGGTGGCGGCCACGACCCGGCGAAGGTGCTCCACCGAGGCAAACGCGCTCGTCAGCGCCCGCTGTAGCTCGTCCCTCTCCGCGCCGTCGAGCTCCATGCTTGCCACCCACGACGAAACAACCCTGGGAGCGGTTGCGACTCCGTGTTGCTGCTGGGAAATCTGTGCATCCCCTGCGTGGGTGCCCAGTTGGGAGTACGGACTACATTTCTTGGAGGCCCGTGAAGTCACCACGAGTCGACACATAACGCGCCCCCCAGCGCCGGGGCAGTGGCCCGGGGGGCAGGAAGTGCCAGCGACTTCTCCTCAGCGTACGGCCCACGTAGCGGGGGGTACGTAGGACACCAGGTCAGGGCGCGACAGGGCCATCAGCGATGACGCGCCGCCCTGGAGCGTGCCCGCCAGCGTCGGGATGACGCGGAAGCGCGCCTGGAAGGGCTCGCCCGGCCCTCGGGGATGAAGCCGCAGCGTCACCGCGCCATCCTCGCTCTGCCAGGACGCCACCTTCCCTTCGCGCACGAGCGCCTCCAGGCTGGCGGTGTCCACCTGCACGCCCGCGGGCAGCCCATGGCGAATCACCAGCGGCAGGCCCGACGGTGTGGAGGCCCGGAGCGTCACCTCCGACGGCTGCCCCACCTTCGCGTCCGAGGGCACCTGCACGGACAACTCCAGCCCGGCCTGTGCCTGCTGCGTCCACGGCACCGCGGCGCTCAACGCCAGCGCGAAGCCCAACCCGGGCACCGCGGGATCCGCGCGCACCGTCCAGGTATGCGCGCCGCCGGAGCCCGGCGCCGCCGCCTCCAGGGACAGCACCTCACGCAGGGCCTTGGCGTCGAAGGCGCCCTCGGTGATGACCTGGCCGTCCCGCTCCAGCACCACCCGCACCTGGGCGGGCAGCGGCTCGCGGAAGAGGGACACCACGGCCTGCAACGCCAGGCGGTTGGCGCGCCCGTTGCCCCAGCCATTCACCGGCTCGTAGCTGGCGAGCAACGCGGCGCCCAGGTCCGCCACGGGTGCCTTCGCGTCGCCCTCCAGGGCCAGCACGGCCAGCGCGGTGGCCTCGGCCTCCGTCGGCGTGCCGCCCGCGGCGTCCACCACGCCCGCCTCCACGGGCAGGAACGCGGCGCCCTCGTCGCGCCGCTGCACGGCGTCCCGCACCTGCTCGCGCAGTGAGTCCCGCAGCGAGCCCGTCACCGCGCCGCTCGCCAGCAGCGCCGCCGCGGTGTAGCCATCCTTGACGTGCGCCCGGTTGCGCTCCAGCGCACCCGAGGCCCGCGCGGTGAAGAAGGCCGCGCGGCGCTTGCCCTCCGGCGTCACCGCCGCCGCGTTCACCGCGCGCGTGCAATCCGCGGTGGCCACCAGCAGCCGCTGGAGCGTCCAGCCGTTGCCGCCCTGGCAGGTGCCGTCCGGGAGCTGTGCCGCCGCCACCTGCGCGGCCAGCCGCTCGCCCAGGCGGGCCAGCACGGGGTTGTCCGGATGCGCCAGCGCGCCCTCCGCCAGCAGCGCCGCCGTGGCCACATCCGGCGCCCGGCTCCACCGCAGCGCGCGCTGGGTCGCCCGCCTCAACCCCGCCCGTACCGACTCCACGTCCACTTCACCGGGCTCCGGAGGCACGGGCGCCGTCAGCCGCTGCCCGGGCGTGCTCAGCGCCTTCAGCGCCTCCGCGGACCGCGCCTCGCCCAGGGCGGTCAGGAGCTCCGGCGCGCGGCCCGTCAGCAGCAGCGAATAGCCCACGCTGGACGCATCCTCGCGCGAGATCGCGTTCAGCAACTCCGAGCGCAGCACGCCCAGACCGCCGGGGAACACCCGCACCCGGACGCGCTCGCTTCCCGGCTGCGCGTCCCCAGGCCCGGTGAGCGACAGCGAGCGCGGCGCCGCCAGCGTGCCACCGCGCGTCTCCACCACCGGCCGCCCCGTGGACCACACAGGGAAGTCCCGCACCACCGCGTCGGTGGCGCCCAGCGTCGCGCGCACCGCCACCTGCCCTGGCGTGGCCACCCGCACCGTCACGTACTCCACCACGCTGCCGCGCGCCGGAACGCGCACGGTGCGGCTGCCGCCCTCCACCAGCGCGCCCGGCACCTCCACCTTCAAGGGCGCCTCCACCGCCGCGTCCGTGGTGTTCATCACCTGCACCGGCATCCGCACGGCGTCGCCCGCGCGCAGGAAGGCCGGCAGCACCGGGTCCACGTACGTGGGCAGCGTGCCCGTGAAGGACGCCACCGCGCCGGACTGCGCGCCCGAACGCGAGTGCGCCAGCGCCAGCACCCGCCACTGCGTGAGGCGGTCCGGCACGCGCACCGGCACCGTCGCCGCGCCGGACGCGTCCGTCACCACCAGGGGCTCGAAGAGGAACGTCTCCGGGAACCAGGCGCGGCTGGGCGTGGCGTCCGCCTCCGCGCCGCCCCCGCCCTTGCGTGCATCATCCTTGACCACGACGGCGCGGGCACTGCGGGGCTCGTTCGCGAACCCGGGCATCCCCCCTTCCATCCCCCCGAACGCCATCTCCGCCTCCGCCATGACCGGCGGGGGGGCCATCACCGCTTGCACCTCGTCGAACTCGGAGTTCTGCCCACCAAAGGTGCGGAGGCTCTTCGACGCCTGGGGCGCGGGCGCCCCCGCCAGTGCCTCAGCGGATGCGCCGAACAGGCGCCGCACGTTGTCACCGAAGAGCGCCACGAACATGACCAGTCCCACCAGGCTCGCCAGGGAGCACCCCACCCCGGCGAAGAACGAGCGATTCATGGCGCCTCCCGGGCAACCCAAGCGTTCCAGTTCTCCACGTCCTCCGGCAGCCGCGTGCCGCTGGACACCACCGCCCGCGGGTCGGTGAGCGCCAGCAGGTCCACGGGCAGCCGCGACAGCTTCAACCGGCGGCCAAAGGCATCCGTCACCTTGTCACCTCGCTTCTCACACGCCGCCAGCGCGCCCTCCCACAGCCGGGCCATGCCCGCGGGGTCCAGCGTCTGCCCCTGCGGCGCCTTCTCCTCCCAGGCGCGCACCTGCGCGTGCAGCTCCGCCAGCACGGTGTAGAAGGGGTCGGTCAGCTCCGACTCCGGCTCGAAGGCCGTCACCGCGTTCACCGTCACGCGGGGCTCCGTGTGCTCACGCCGAGGCACATCGCTCACCCGCAGCACCGCCGCCGACGCGGCGTTGGCCCCGCGGATGCGGCCCATGGCCAGCGCCTGACCGTCCAGGACACCAAAGGCGGGCGAGGCCACCGTGGGCACGGGCCGCAACTGCCCCAGCGCGTCCGGCCCTGGCAGCGGCGCCAGCTGCGCCAACGTCTCATCCACGCCGAAGAGGCCCACCGCCGCCGGACCGGCCTGACCATCCACCCGCGTCTGCAATTGGAGCCGGGCCAGCTCGCCGGGAGCGTAGCGCTGCTTGTCCGGCGTCACCTCCACGGAGAGCTGCGCGCGCGGCGCCACGTACACCCGCCCCTGCGCGCCCTCCCAGTACGTCATCGCCCAGCCCTCGAAGTCCTCGGGCAGCTTGAAGCGGACCGAGCGCGTCGCCTTGTCCACCTTCTCTTCCATTCGTTGGTTGCCCGCCTGGAGCACCAGGGTCTCGGGCAGCGGGCCCGCGAACTGGGGGCCGCGCATCAGCTCGATGCGGACCTCCTCGCCGCCGCGCGCCAGCACGGGCGTGGCGCGCAGGCGCGTGGGTGGCACCTCCGCCGGACGCAGCACCAGCTTCGTTTCGCCCACGGCCTCTCCCCCCTGCGTGCCGCTCACCTTCAGCTCGTAGCCCAGGAAGGTGGTGGCCTGGGAAACGGCCTGGCGCCCCTTCTCACCCGACGGACGGGCGGTGAGGTGCGCCACGCCCAGGGCGTTGTGCGGATACTCGGGCTCGGACATCCGGATACGCGTGAAACGCTCCTGGATACAGGGCAGGACGGACGCGGCCAACGCGTTCGACTGCTTCGGCAGCATCACCCACGTCAGCGACTCCAGGCCCCGCTTCCCCAGCCGCCAGCTCAACGCCGCGGGCAGCGGAGCGTCCATGCTCAGGTCCCGAGGCAGACACGCGCGCGCATCGAGAGCCGCGTCGTCCAGCGCGGCCACCAGCGTCTCAGGGGCGCCAATGGCCGCCTCCACCTCCACTGCCAACTCCGGCAGGCCTGGGTCCATGATGCCCAGGCGCACCTGGAAGACCCGCTCACGCCCGGCGGGAAGCACGCGGGTGCGCAACGCCGAGGCCACGCAGGCGGGCAGTGCGCCCTCTCCAGAGACCACGTCCACCACCGCGCCCGCGGCACTCACGCGCAGGCCGAGCGCGACTTCCACTTCTCCATCCTCACGCGTCACGAAGCGCGCACAGGGTTCGAGCGCGGGCAACCCCTTCTCCAGCGCGAGCAGGTCCTCGAGCGAGGCCTCCGTCTCCGGCGCCAGCAGGTTGCGCGTCTGGCCCAGCCTCACCGTGGGCTTGGGCGGCGGCGGGCGCACGGGCATGGGCGGCACCACGACGTTGACGGGAGGCCCGGGGTCGAGCTGGAAGACGGCCACGCCGTCCTCGTCCGTCATCGCGCGCACGCCTTCGTCGCGCGGGTCCCAGGCGCGCTTCACCATCAGCTCCGTGCCCGGCAGCACCTGCCCCGCGGCCGTCGTCGCGCGCACGTAAACGCGGTTGTTGAAGCCCGGCGCCAGTCCGCCCTCCACCTCCGTCACCGCCGACACCTGCAGCGCGTCCTCGGACAGCAGCAGCGACACGCCGCCTTCGATGCGGTCTCCCGCCGCGTCCCGCGCCACCAGACGCGCCACCAGCTGGGCCTGTCCGCGCAGGTCCATGGGCACACGTGGCAGCGACAAGCGGAAGCGCCCCGCGGCGTCCGTGCGCGCACGATTCGGCAGGCCTCCCGCCTGCCACTCCGTGGGCGCGGGCCAGTCACCGTGGATGTCCCACGTCAGGCCCACCTCGATGTCGGCCACCGGCGCGCCCGAGGCATACGTCACCTGCCCATCCACCACCGGCACCTCGTCCACGCGCCAGAAGGGCCGGGCGCTGCGCGCCTCCACGCGGAAGCGCGGCAGGGTGAAGGGCTTCACCTCGAAGGACGCCGAGGCCTGCGCCCCGCCGCTCACCCAGCTCACCGTCCAGCTTCCTTGCGGCGCGCCCCGGTCCAGCGAGAAGCGCCCGGCCACGACACCCCAGGGCCCGGCCGGCGCGCGCTCCTCCAGCACCACTTCGCCGGTGGAATCCCGCACCACCCACGTCCCCGGCCGCCCATCCAACGGCGCCAGGTCCTTGGCCCTCAGCACCACTGCGCGGAAGAGGACCTCGTGGCCCGGCTCGTACAGGGGCCGGTCCGTCAGCACATGCGCCAGGGCATTGGCATACAGCGGCAGCGGCGCGTCCACGGTGTCCGTGCCCAGCGGCGAGGTGACGCGGGCCCGGAGCTGGTAGTCGCCGTCCGGTACCTCCGGCAGCGCCACGCGGGCCGACAGCCCCCCGTCGTCCATGGTGCGCATCCACGCGGTCCCCTTCGACAGCGGAAGCGGCGTCTCCTTCCCCTCCCCGTCCACCAGGAACACGGCGGCCGTGCCCTTCGTCACCGGGGCCTTCATCATCTGGCCGGATTCCGGGTGCGGCGCCAGCGCATGCGTCACGACCACCACCTGCCCCGTGTCGCCGCGCGCCAGGCCGGAGCCATGGACCTCCACCACCTGGCGGAACTGTCCGTCCGGACAGCTCGGCACCTTCACTCCTCGCAGGACCCAGGCGGAAAGGCAGACGTCCCAGGAGGCAAAGGCTACCGCGCCCCCCACGAGCAACGCAGCCAGTCCTCCCCCCAGCAGCCGGCGGCGCCGGAAGCGGATTGTCATCGGTTCTCCCCTTCCCTCCACTCTATGCCGGGAAGCCGAGGTCCTGACGAGTCCCCCCGTCCTTCGCGTGGCTCAAGACGGTGCGCTAGGGTCGCCGTTCCTTGCCAGCGCC
>NZ_VHLB01000124.1:0-20053 GCF_006547365.1 Myxococcus sp. AB056
ACGTATGGCCCCCTCCCACGCTGAGCCCTCCGCCGCCGGGCCCAGCTATCTGGACGCGGAGCGAGGGCTCTGGTCCTGGCTCACCACGCGTGACCACAAGCGCATTGGCGTGATGTTCCTGGCCGTGTTGCTGCTGATGTTCCTGCTGGGGGGCATCTTCGCCCTGGCCCTGCGCGTGGAGTTGCTGACGCCGGGTGAAACGGTGATGGGGCGGCTGGCCTACAACCGCGCCTTCACCGTGCACGGCGTCGTCATGGTGTGGCTGTTCCTCATCCCGTCCATCCCCACGGCCTTCGGCAACTTCCTGCTTCCGCTGATGATTGGCGCCCGGGACGTGGCCTTCCCCCGGCTCAACCTGGCCAGCTTCTACCTCTACGTGCTCGGCGCGGCGATGACGCTGTGGGGCGTGTTCCAGGGCGGCGTGGATACGGGGTGGACGTTCTACACGCCCTACAGCACCGCCACCGGGCGAGAGGTGATGCCCGTGCTCGTGGGCGTCTTCGTGGTGGGGTTCTCCACCATCATCACCGGCATCAACTTCATCACCACCGTGCACACCCTGCGGGCCCCCGGCGTGACGTGGATGAAGGTGCCCCTCTTCGTGTGGGCGATCTACGGCACGTCCATCATCCAGGTGCTCGCGACGCCGGTGCTGGGCATGGTGCTGGTGCTCGTGGCGCTGGAGCGGGTGGCGGGCGCGGGGCTGTTCGACCCGAGCCGGGGAGGGGACCCGCTGCTCTTCCAGCACCTGTTCTGGTTCTACAGCCACCCGGCCGTCTACATCATGGTGCTGCCGGGCATGGGCGTCATCAGCGAGACGGTGTGCGCCTTCAGCCGCAAGCGCCCCTTCAGCTACCGGGTGATTGTCTGGAGCACGGTGGGCATCTCCTTCGTGGGGTTCCTCACGTGGGGACACCACATGTTCGTCTCCGGCCAGTCCACCTTCGGGGCGGGCGCGTTCAGCGTGCTGTCCATGCTGGTGGCCATCTTCACGGCGATGAAGATCTTCACCTGGCTGGGCACCATGTACCGGGGGAGCCTGTGGGTCTCCACGCCGTTCACCTACGTGCTCGGATTCATCTTCCTGCTCTTCTTCGGAGGCATGAGCGGGGTCGCCGTGGCCGTCACGTCCGCGGACCTGCACTGGCATGACACGTACTTCGTGGTGGCGCACTTCCACTTCATCATGGTGGGCGCGTCGCTGATGGCCTTCCTCGCGGCGCTGCATTACTGGTTCCCGAAGATGAGCGGCCGCATGTACCCGGAGGGCATGGGCATCGGGACGGCGGTGCTCATCATCTTCGGCTTCATCGCCACCTTCCTGCCTCAGTTCCTGCTGGGCAATCTGGGCATGCCCCGCCGGTACGCGGACTACCCGGAGGCGTTCCAGCCGCTGCACGTGGCGTCCACCGCTGGGGCATCCCTGCTGGGCTTCGGCTTCCTCATCGTCGCCATCTACCTGGGCTGGTCGCTGCGGCATGGCCGTGCGGCGGGGCGGAACCCCTGGGGCAGCGAGGGGTATGAGTGGCTCAGCGACTCACCGCCCCCCGAATTCAATTTCCATGCGCCGCCGCGGTTTCCCAGGCCGCCGCACGACTACGCGAACCCTGGCGCCAACACGGAGGTGGAGCATGCGGCATGAGGCGAGCCAGCGCCCGGTGGAGCCTCGTGCCTTCCACTTTGGAGACGAGGCGTCCCGCCAGGACGCCGCGCACCTGGGCATGTGGATCTTCCTGGCCACGGAGGTGCTGCTCTTCTCGGTGTTGTTCACCGCGTATGCCCTGTACCGGCTGACGTATCCCGGTGTGTTCCAGCAGGCGCCTGCGCACATGGACGTGTTCCTGGGGACGCTGAACACCTTCGTGCTGGTGGTCAGCAGCATCCTGGTGGCGCTCGCGGTGGATGCCATCCGGAATGGACGCGACTTCGCCGCGGCGGCGTTGCTCGCGCTGTCGGTGCTGCTGGGCATCGCGTTCCTGTTCATCAAGGCCGCCGAGTACATGAAGCACGTGCATGACGGGGCGCTGCCCGGCGCCTGGTACGCCTATGAGGCGTTCGCCCTTCCCGGCGCCAACCTCTACTTCACGCTGTACTGGGTGATGACAGGCTTGCACGCGGTGCACGTGCTCGTGGGGGTGGGCGTGCTCGTCACGCTGGCGTTGCGGACGCTGGCGGGGGAGTTCGGGGCCCGCTTCCACACGCCCGTGGAGCTGGGTGGGATGTACTGGCACCTGGTGGACGTCGTCTGGTTGTTCCTCTGGCCACTGCTGTACCTGACGTGAGGAGGCGCGCATGCGGGGCGGGGTCCGGGTGCTGGCCGTCGGAGCTGTGTTGCTGGTGCTGGCCACGCTGTCCTTCGGGCTGTCGAGGCTGCACCTGGGGGCGTGGGCGGTGCCGGTCGCGCTCGGCATCGCGCTGTGCAAGGCCGTGTTGATTGCCTTCTTCTTCATGCACCTGGCGGAGCGGCCCGGCGGGCCCCGGCTCGTCATCGGCACCGCGGGTGTCTTCGTTGGAATCCTCGTGGGGCTGGTGTTGGCGGAAGCCGCGGCCCGGGCGTGGCCGACGTTGCCGCCAGGGCCCTTTCCCGTGTCGCGGTTGCCGGGCACCGAACGAAGCGGCCCCCCTCGCGTGGCGCCGCCCTGGCTGCCGCTGCCCTGATGCACCCGAGCCGCGGGCTCAGTGCGGCGGTGCCGGGAGTTCCCTGACGCCACGGCGCTTCGCATCCAGGAGGAGCAAGGCCTTCCGGACAGGCGTCAGGACGCCCAGGCACGCGCCGAAGACCAGGTGCAGGAGCAGGAACGCGGCGATGGGCGGTCCCGCTCGCTCCAGCGGGGGCGCGGCCCAGGGGACGACCAGCACGGGCATGACGGCCTGGAGCGTCAGGCCCGCGAACAGGCCCAGCATCACGGCCGTCAGTGCCGGGCCACCTCGGGGCACCAGCATCGCGAAGGCGGTGGCGAGCCCTCCCGCCGTCGCGAAGTGCAGGGCGAAGCCGAGCACCACCGCCGCGGTCCCAGCGGGCGCGTCCCTGAAGACCACGCCGCCCACCAGCCGTGGCGCGTACCAGAGGTCGCCCTGGGTGATGCTGCCCAGCAGCAGGGCCAGCGCGGCCATGGCCGCTGCGCCGAGCGTACCCACCAGCCCTCCCGCGATGAGCACGTCCCGGACCAGGCTCCAGTGGGCCACTGCGTCCGCGTGTTTCGCCTGGAGCTCCCGCTGCCGCGTGCGGTCCATGGCGCCACCTTCCTTCTGATTCGTCCCGACCCATGACGGGATGGGCCTGGGCCTGGCGGCAGTGTTCCTCGCGCGCTCATGCCGCGCGTAGTGTCTCCCGGGCGCGTCGTTCGCGGCCTGGCGGGCATTGTGCCGGTCCAGGGGGCCAGTAGCCCCAGACGCCGGGCGTAGCGGTCCGCCGGGGACCGGTGGCCCTTGGACCCACGGCGTTCATTCCTCGCCGTCGGGTCCCAGGCGCGGCTCGTACGGTCCTCCAGCGGGGTGGTGTTCCTCCAGGTCGTTCTGGTGCGTGCGCTCCCAGAGCGGGATGCCGGCGCGAAACGCCGCCTGCGCGATGAGCAGCGTGGCCACGGGCGTCATGACGAAGACGAAGGTGACGCCCAGCGCCGCGCGGGCCACCACGCTGACGTCTCCCAGGCCCAGCGCCGCCGCGCCCATCAGCAGGCCCACGCCCAGCGAGGACGCCTTCGCGGCCCCGTGGAGCCGCAGGAACAGGTCCGGCATCCGGAAGAGGCCCAGCCCCGCCAGGAGCATCAGCAACGCCCCCAACACCAGCAACACCGCGGTGATGATTTCCTTCATGGCGTGCCCCTCTGCGCGCTGTAGAGGTACCTGGCGATGACGATGGTGCCCATGGACCCGATGACGGCCAGCACCAGGGCCACGTCCACCAGCTCGGGCTGTCCCATCCAAAGGGCGTAGACGGTGATGACCGCCGACGTCTGGAGCGAGAAGAGGTCCAGCGCCACCACCCGGTCCGTCAGCGACGGACCTCGGAGCAGCCGGTGGAGCGAGAACAGCATCGAGACGGAGATGGCCCCGAGGGTCCCCTGGGTGATGCTCTGCAGCCAGTCGCTCATCGCAGTGCCCTCAACAGTGGAATCTCCACGCGCTCGCGGAGCTCCTTGCAGAACGCCTCCCGGGTGGTGGCGAACATGACGTGGACGTAGATGGCCTTGCGGTCCTCGGACACCTCCAGGGCCAGCGTGCCCGGCGCGAAGGTGACGATGAGCGTCAGCAGCGTGATCTCCGCGTCCGTGCGCGCCTCCATGTCGTAGCGGTAGATGGCGGGCCGGGTGAGGAGCTTGGGCGTCGCGATTTCGTAGGCCACCCGCACGTTGGCGACCAGCACGTCCCAGCCCACCCCCGCCACCAGCCGCACCACGTTCCACGCCTGCGTCCCATAGCGCGAGGGCCCATGCTGCGTGTCGATGAGGGCCAGCAGCACGAAGCCGATGACGAACCCCGTGAGGAGGTTCTCCGCAGTGACGTTCCCCAGCATCGCGGCCCAGAGGAGCGCCAGCATCAGGTTCCAGAGGAACGCGGTCATGGGCGTCCCCCCAGCACCGCCCGCACGTACTCCTCCGGGTCCAGCAACTGGCCCGCGGCGGCGTCCGCCAGCTCCAGCAGTGGCTCGGCGCCCAGGCCCAGGACGACCATGAACAGTGTCATCGCCATGCAGGGCCCGAGCACGCCGTCTCCCAGGCTCAGCGGCCGGGTGGGTTCCTGCGGCTGGTCCTCCGGCGGCGCCTTCCAGAAGGCCTCGCGCCAGATCTTCATCATGGAGAAGAGGGTGAGCAGGCCCACGACGACAGCCGTCCCCGCGATGATCCAGTTTTCGGCCCGCAGCGCCGCCTGGATGACGGCCAGCTTGGCGAAGAACCCGGAGAAGGGCGGCACGCCCGCGAGCGACAGCGCGGGGATGAAGAACAGCGCGGCCAGCAGGGGCTGGGTCCGGTACAGGTTGCCCATCTGGTGCAGGTCATAGGTGCGGGTGACGCGCGCGGTGGCCCCGCTCACCAGGAAGAGCGCCGACTTCGCGAAGATGTAGTGGATGAGGAAGGCGATGAGCGCCGTCAGCGCGCTCCGGGTGAGCAGCCCCAGGGCGGCGATGAGGTAGCCAATCTGGCTGATGATGTGGAAGGACAGCAGCCGGCGCATGTCGTACTGCGCCACCGCGCCCAGCACGCCCGTCACCATGGTGAGGCCGCCCATCACCAGCAGGAGGGTACTGGTGAGCTGAGCGTCCTGCGTGAAGACCAGGGTGAACACGCGCGCCAGGGCGTAGACGCCGACCTTGGTGAGGAGCGCGGAGAAGAGCGTCGTCACCGCCGCCGGGGGCGTGTGGTACGAGGCCGGCAGCCAGAAGAAGAGGGGGAAGGCGCCCGCCTTCAGCGCGAAGGCCACCAGGAAGAACATGGACACGGCCGTCATCAGGTTCGGCGTGCCCAGGCCCGGCACCGTGACGGCCAGGTCCGCCAGGTTCAGCGTGCCCGCCGCCCCGTACAGCAGGCCCACCGCGCACAGCAGCACCACCGAGCCCATGAGGCTCAGCGACATGTATTTAATGGACGCTTCGAGCTGCTCCTGTCGGGCCTCCAGCGCGAGCAGCACGAACGAGGCGCCCAGCATGACCTCGATCCACACGAAGAGGTTGAAGAGGTCTCCGGTCAGGAACGCGCCGCACACGCCGCCCACCAGCACCAGCACCAGCGGGTAGTAGGCGCCCGCCTCCTTCGACGCCGGGAGCGTGGCCGCGGAGTAGGAGACCACCGTCAGGCCCATCACCCCGGTGACGAGCACCAAAAGGGCGCTCAGCAGGTCCGCGACCAGGGTGATGCCAAAGGGCGCCGCCCACCCGCCCACCTGCATGGACTGGATGCCTTCGCGGCGCACCGTCACCAGCAGCATCGCACCCACCACGGCGAGAGACACCATGGTCATCAGCGCCAGCCACCGGCGCGGCCACGCGCGTGACGGGGTGAGCAACCCCGCGGCCGCGGCGCCCAGGCAAAGAATCATGGGCAGGCTGAGCAGTGCGGAGGGCGTCATCGCTTGGAATCCTTCAGCTCGGTGCGCAGGGCCCGCGTGTCATCGGTCCCCGTCTCCTGCGCGGCGCGGTGCACCAGCACCAGCAGCAGCGCGAGCAGGCCGAAGTTGATGACGATGGCGGTGAGGATGAAGGCCTGGGGCACCGGATCCGCGAAGGGCGGGGAGAGGGCCTCCTGGCCTTCGGGCACCAGGGGCGCGAAGCCGCGCTGCAGCCCGTTGATGGTGAAGATCAGGAGGTTGGTGGCGCTGCCCAGCAGCACCAGCCCCAGCGCGATGCGGACGATGCTGTGGAGCATCAGGCAGTAGAACCCCGCCGCGAAGAGGCCGCCCACGGTGATTGCGAGGAACAGTTCCATGCCTAGCCCCCCATCTCCGGCGCCGTGGTGTCCTCCCCCCGGGCCATGCCCAGGATGAAGCACATGGCCGTCCCCAGGACGACCAGATAGATGCCCAGGTCGAAGAGCTGCGGGGTGCCCACCTTCAATCCATCCGTCCCCGGCACGGGCAACCGCGTCCAGATTCCAGACAGGAAGGGTCGGCCTTCCATCATCGGAAGGACGCCGCTGAAGAGCGCCACCAGCAGGCCCGCCGCGGCCAACCGGGTGGGGTGCACCCGCAATTGCTTGCGCGCCGCGGGCCGGCCAAACGCCACCATCAGCAACGCGAACGCCGTGGCCGCCATCAGTCCGCCGACGAAGCCGCCACCGGGGATGTCATGGCCACGCGCGGCCAGCACCAGGGACACGAGCAGCAGCACCGGGGCCATCAGCCGCGCCACGGTGTGCATCACCACGGGGCTCATACCTGCCTCTTCTTTCGCTGCGAGCGCGTGCGGAACAGGAGATAGACCCCCAGTCCGGACGTCGCCAGCACGGTGGCCTCTCCCAGCGTGTCGAACGCTCGGAAGTCCACCAGGATGACGTTGACGATGTTCAGCCCCTTGCCGGCGGGCACGCTCTGCGTTGCGTAGAAGTCCGCCAGCCGCGTGTGCGAGGGCGCCGAGGCCACGTGCAAGATGATCCAGGTGATGAGCCCGCCCACGGTCAGGGGCAGGGCCGCCGTCCACCAGCGGAAGCGGTGCTGATGCGGCTGCACCGGGAAGCGCGAGAAGACGAGCGCGAACAGGATGACGGTGAGCGTCTGCACCACGATCTGCGTCATGGCCAGGTCCGGCGCGCCGAAGAACACGTACAGCAGCGCCTCCGCCAGGCCCAACGCGCCCAGCGCGAGGATGGACGTCAGCGCCGAGCGCGACACCACGGCCAGCACCGCCGACGCCAGGATGCCCACCAGGACCACCACTTCATGGGACAGCACGTACTTGGAGACGCCCCGGGGCCAGTCCCCCAGCCGCAGGACGACAGCCAGCGCCAGCAGGCCACCGAACGTGGCCAGGGTGACGACGATGTACTGGTGCAGCGAGCCGTTCTGGAGCACCCGCGTCATCGACGAGGACAGCTTGAGCAGGCCGCTCAGGGAGGCCTGGTAGAAGCGCTCCGGGCCGTGGTTGGACAGGTTCAGGGCGCGCAGGCCCTTCAGCACCGGCTGGCGCAGCGCGAAGAGGCCCCCTCCGATGACGAGGCTCCCCACGCTCAACCCCAGGGCGGGTGTCACGCCGTGCCACAGCGTCAGCTTGAGGTTCCCTACCTGGCTCCCGCCAATGTCCACCGCCGCCATGGCCAGCAGGGGCTGGATGGCCCAGGGCACCAGGCCCAACACCAGCCCCGCCACGCCGAGCAGCGCGGGCCCCACCCACATGGACGGAGGCGCTTCGTGGACCTCCGACTCCGGCTTGCCCGCGCGGAACGTCTTGCCCACGAAGGGCTGCACGCCCACGCGCAGCGCCGCGGCCACCATGCCGCCGAAGCCCACCGTGGCCCCCATCGCCAGGGGCCAGCCCCCTGGGCCCTCCAGGCAGGCTTCGTAGATGAGCTCCTTGCCCACGAAGCCGAAGAGCGGGGGCAGGCCCATCATCGACAAGGAGGCGGCCGCGGAGGCCGCGGCCGTCATCGGCAGGCGCTTGCGCAGCCCGCTCAGGTGCGCCACGTCGCGCGTGCCCGTCTCGTGGTCCACCGACCCCGCCACCAGGAACAACGTGCCCTTGTAGAGCGCGTGCGCGGTGAGGAACGTCACCATGGCCTGGATGGAGGCCGCGGTGCCCTGGCCCAGCAACATCACCAAGGCCCCCAGGACACTCACCGTCGCGTACGCGAGCACCAGCTTGAGGTCTGTGTGCCCCAGCGCCAGCAGGGCGCCCAGCACCATCGTCATCGTGCCCACGATGGTGAGGATGGTTTCCCATGGGGGTGTGCCTCCCAGGACGGGCGACAGCCGCGCCAGCAGGAAGACGCCAGCCTTCACCATGGTGGCGGAGTGGAGGTACGCGCTCACGGGCGTGGGCGCTGTCATCGCGCCCGGCAGCCAGGTGTGGAACGGCATCTGCGCTGATTTGGTGAAGGCGCCGCCCAGCACCAGCAGGAGGATGGCCAGGTAGCGGGGGCTGTCGCGCACGGTGTCCGCGGCGGCGATGGTGCCGGAGATGGACAGCGTGCCCACCACGTCGCCCAGCAACAGCAGGCCCACCAGCAGGGACTGTCCGCCCAGCGCGGTGATGAGCAGGGCCCGCTGCGCGGATTCGCGGGCGGCGTCTTCCTTGTGCTCGAAGCCGATGAGGATGAACGAGCTGAAGGTCGTCACCTCCCAGCAGACGAAGAGGAGGAGCGTGTTGTCGGCGAGGACGATGCCCAGCATCCCGCCCATGAAGAGCAGGAGCCAACCGTAGAAGCGGCCCAGCACCTCATGGTGGACCAGGTAGCGCCCCGCGTAGATGACCACGAGCGTGCCCAGTCCGGTGATGAGCAGCGCCATCAGCAGGGACAGGCCGTCCAGCCGCAGCGCGAAGTCGATGCCCAGGTCCGGCATCCACGGCAGCGTCAGCGAGGGAACCTCCCCCTGGACGCCGGCGGGAACCTGTGCGCCGAACCACACCGCCAGTCCCGCCGGAAAGAGGGCGAGCACCCAGCCGGCCCATGACTTGAACAGCCGGGTGATCGGCACGGCCAAAGCCGCGGCGATGAATGGAACGAAGAAGGCGATACCCAGAGCCATGACCAGGAGGCAGCAGGCCATTGCCCGGCTGCTGCCTCCAGGCTTCTTCCTTGCACGTTCCCCACGAGGGTCAGTGGTGGACACTCCCCGCGTTCGCGCGGCCTCGAAGTGTCCATAAGTGCCCGGTCGCTGCCCCGGCCGCTGGACGGGCGGACGGGAGCTCCGCCGCAGGCGCCGGTGCCCGGGTGCCTAGCTTGATGACGTCCCCGAACCCGAGGAGCCGTCATGAGCGCCACCGTCTCCGACTATCTGCTCCACCGCCTGTCCCAGTGGGGCGTTCGCCGCATCTATGGCTATCCCGGTGACGGCATCAACGGCATCCTCGGCGCGCTCGGGCGCACGTCGGAGTTCCGTTTCGTGCAGACGCGCCATGAAGAGATGTCCGCGTTCATGGCCTGTGCGCACGCGAAGTTCACTGGCGAGCCGGGCGTGTGTCTGGCCACGTCGGGGCCCGGGGCCATCCACCTGCTCAACGGCCTCTATGACGCCAAGCTGGACCACCAGCCGGTGGTGGCCATCGTCGGACAACAGACGCGCGCCGCGCTGGGCGGCCACTTCCAGCAGGAGGTGGACCTGTTGTCCCTCTTCAAGGACGTGGCCAGCGAGCACCTGACCATGGTGACCAGCCCCTCCGCCATCCGCCACGCGGTGGACCGGGCGATGCGCGTCGCCATCTACGAGCGCACCGTGACGTGCGTCATCATTCCCAACGACGTCCAGGAAGAGGCCTACCACAAGCCTCCGCACGCGCACGGCACGGTCCATTCGAGCGTGGGCTCCAGCGTGCCGCGGGTGCTGCCTCGCGAGCGGGACTTGCGGCGGGCGGCGGACGTGCTCAACGCCGGGAAGAAGGTGGCCATGCTGGTGGGCGCCGGAGCGCAGGCCGCGGCGGACGAGGTGATGCACGTGGCGGAGCTGCTGGGCGCGGGCGTGGCGAAGGCCCTGTTGGGCAAGGCCGTGCTGCCGGATGACCTGCCCTATGTCACCGGCTCCATCGGTCTGCTGGGCACCAAGGCGAGCTGGGACCTGATGTCGGACTGCGACACGTTGCTGATGGTGGGCACCAGCTTTCCGTACTCGGAGTTCCTCCCGAAGGAAGGACAGGCCCGGGGCGTTCAAATCGACCTCGACGGCCGGATGCTGGCCATCCGCTACCCCATGGAGGTGGCGCTGGTGGGGGACAGTCAGGAGACGCTGAAGGCGCTGATTCCCATGCTCGAGCACAAAAAGGATCGGAGCTGGCGCGACAGCGTGGTGAAGAGCGTGCGGCAGTGGGAGAAGACGGCGGAGGCGCTCGCGATGGACAGCGCGAATCCCCTCAACCCGCGGCGCGTGTTCTTCGAGCTTTCACCCCGGCTGCCGGATGGCGTCATCCTGACGGCGGATTCGGGGTCGGGCACGAGCTGGTACGCGCAGTACCTGAAGATGCGCAAGGGGATGATGGCCTCGCTGTCCGGGAACCTGGCCAGCATGGGCTGCGGCGTGCCCTATGCCATCGGCGCCAAGTTCGCCTTCTCGCACCGGCCCGTCATCGCGCTGGTGGGCGACGGTGCCATGCAGATGAATGGCAACGCGGAGCTCATCACCGTGGCCAAGTATTGGAAGGAGTGGAAGGACCCGCGCTTCATCGTCATGGTCCTCAACAACCGGGACCTCAACATGGTGACGTGGGAGCAGCGCGTGCTGGCCGGCGACCCGAAGCTGCCCGCGTCCCAGGACCTGCCGGACTTCCCGTACGCGGCGTATGCGGAGTCCCTGGGCTTCCTGGGCATTCGCGTGGACCGGCCGGAGTCGCTGGGCCGCGCGTGGGATGAGGCACTGAGCGCCAACCGGCCCGTCGTCTTCGAGGCCTACGTGGACCCGGACGTCCCGCTGCTACCGCCCCACATCACCTTCGAGCAGGCGAAGCACTATGCCCAGGCGCTGGCGAAGGGCGACGTGGACACGGGCGGCATCCTGAAGCAGTCGCTCAAAGGCATGGTGGAGACACTGCTGCCCCGGGGCGGTGGCAAGTCCTGAAGCGAGGCGCCGTGCCGGTACGACGCGGTCGGCGCGGCGGTGCGCGGCTCCAGGGTGCGGCCACGCTCCGACATCGCTGTCTCGCCCAGTGCCGTGGTGTCTCCGGCCTTCAGCCCGATCATCCGTTGCGTTAGATTTCCAGCATGGTGGTGAAGATTGCCTCGCGGCTGGAGCCTGTGCGTCACCCCGAGCCAGGCCGTCTGCGCGCGTGGCACCTCGTGTGCCCCTCCGAGGCACTCCGGCCCGGGCAGGTGATGCGTTGGAGCACGGGCACACGGGAGCTGGTTCTCTTCCGGGGACGGAGCGGCGCGGTCCACGCGCTCGCCGCCCATTGTCCCCACATGGGCGCGCACCTGGGGGGGGGCACCGTGGTGGGGGATTCGCTGCGGTGCCCGCTCCACCACTGGCAGTTCGACGGCAGTGGCGCCTGCCCAGGGAAGACGGCACAGCGGGCCTTCCCCGTGGTGGAGCGGTACGGCGCCATCCTGGTCTTCAATGGTCCGGTGGTGCTCTTTCCTCCGCCAGAGGTGGGCAGCGGGGCGTTGCGCTGGGGCACGTCGGATCGCTTCGCGGTGCGTTGTGACTGGCTGCCCGTGGTGGCCAATGCTTTCGACTTGGAGCACCTGCGCACGGTGCACCATCGTGAGCTGCGGGACGCGCCGGTGGTGGAGCGCCCGGACCCGTTCACCTTGCGCGTGCGGTACACGTCCCGCGTCACGGGCAGCGGGCTCAGTGATCGGGTGATGAAGTTCCTGTCCGGCGATCGCATCGGTGTCACGCTCACGTTGCATGGTGGAACGCTCCTGTCCGTGGAGAGCGACCTGGGGCGCACGCGCAGCGCGTTGATCGCGGGCCTTCATCAGAGCGAGGAGGGGTTGTTCGTGCGGCTGGCCTTCGCCGCGCGCCGCAGCCGGCTTCCGGGGGTTGACTGGCTGGCGCTCCAGGTGTCGCGGTGGCTGTTCACGTCGTTCCTGCGGCGCGACCTGTCCGTGCTCGACGGGATGCGCTTCAACCGGGCGGGGGCGGCGGAGGACCCGGTGCTGCGCCAGGTGCTCGACTTCACCGACAGCCTGCCAGAGGCGCCCGATGACGACAGAGGGTGAGGGCGTGGGAACTCCGGTTCCAGCCGCGCTCAACGCCGTGCTCCTGGTCTGCGCCATGGCGGCCTGTGCCGGGTGCTTGTGGCTGGCGTCACATGCGGAGCGGCTCGCCGTCCAACTCCTGGCCGCGGTGGTCTTCTCCTTCGTCAACAACACCGTGTTCTCGCTGCTGCATGAGGCCACGCACGGCGTGCTGCACCCCGTGCGACGAGTGAACGACATGCTGGGCCGGATCGCCGCGGCGTTCTTTCCCACGTCCTTCACGATGCAGCGCGCCTTCCACCTGAACCACCACCGCCACAACCGGACGCACCTGGAGCAGTTCGACTACTTCCGGCCCGGAGACAACCGCTTCCTGAAACGGGCGCAGTGGTACTCCATCCTCACCGGGCTCTACTGGCTGTTCGTCCCGGTGGGGGCGGTGGTCTTCGCGCTCGTTCCCGGATTGATGCACCGGCTGCGCGGCACGGGCACCCGGTACGGCGAGCAGACGGGCGCGGACGCGTACCTCGGACGCCTGGAAGCAGCTTCCGGAGGTGCCATCCGCGCGGAGGTGCTGCTGGCGGTCTGTGTGCAGGTCGGGCTCGTGGTGGCGCTGGATGTGTCAGCGACGGGGTGGGGGCTCTGCTACGCGGCCTTCGCCGTCAACTGGAGCGCGCTCCAATACGCGGACCATGCATGGTCACCGCTGCATGTCCGTGACGGCGCGTGGGATCTGCGCGTGGCCGCTCCGGTGCGGTGGCTGTTCCTCAACTACCACTATCACCGGGCCCATCACCGGCACCCGCACGTGCCCTGGCTCTACCTGGGGCGCTACGTGGACCCGGAGGTGGAGCGACCGTCCTTCCTGCGCATCTGGCTGTCCATGTGGCGAGGCCCTCGGCCACTGCCCGCCGCAGTGGAGGAGCGATGAGCCCGCGTCCCGCGTTGTTCGGGTGGCCCCGCCAGGAGGAGCTGGCCCTCACGGCCGCCATGGCCACGGGCTTCGCCCTGTTCTTCGTGGCGGTCTACGGCGGCGCGAGCTGGCTCACGGGCTTCTATACCGGGGGCCTCCGGGTGGAGCTGTCCTTCGAGCGCCACATCCCGTTCATGCCGTCCTGGGCGCTGGTCTACGTCAGCATGGACGTGCTGCTCCTGCTGTCCCTCTTCGTCTTCCGGACGTGGCGGGACATGGTGCCCTTCGCGCTGGCGCTGTGTGTGGAGACAGCGCTCGCGGCCGTGTGCTTCCTGCTCTTTCCGGTGGAGGTGGCCTGGCCGCCGCGCGCCGTGGAGGGGACCTGGGCGGGTGTCTTCCAACTGGCGGACACGCTGAACCTGGAGCGGAACTACCTGCCGTCCCTCCACGTGGCCTTCGCCTGCACGGCGGCCCTGGCCTACGCGGAGCGGGCGGGGGCGCTGGGACGTATCCTCTTCTGCCTGTGGGCGCTGGCCATCGCGGCGTCGACGTTGCTCATCCACGAGCACCACGTGGTGGACGTGGCCGCGGGGGCGTTGCTGGCCTGGGGCACCTGGCGGTGGGTGGCTCCCTGGGCGCGCCGCACGGCGTTCCTGGAGGCCCTGCGAGTCGAAGCCTTGTGCGCCCGGGAGTCCTATCGCTTCGCGCGGCGTCACCTGCGTTACGGGCTGATTGCCCTGGTGCTCTACCGCTACGCGGTGAGCCGGTGGTGGCGCGAAGCACGGGTGGCACGGGTGGGCTTCTGTTTCCTCCAACTGGTGGACGACGTGCTGGACGGGGACCGCGCGGTGGCCGGAGAGCCGCTCGACTGGGTGGACGCGCTCCTCTTGGAGCTGGAGTCCGGGCGAGGGGAGGACCCGGGGACGGCGGCCACGCTGGGGCGCGTGCTGCTCGAACGGCTGGGAGACGACACGGCCCGCGCCCAGGTCTTCGCTCTGGTGCGGACGATGCGCAAGGACCGGGAGCGGGTAAAGGCCGGACAGTGGTGGAGCGAGGAGGCGCTTCGCGCGCAGCAACGCGACACGTTCTGCTTGTCGGTGGATTTGATGCTGCACGTCGCCGGAGCGGGCGTCCGGGCCGAGGACGCGCCCGCGCTGATGGAGGCCTTCGGCTGGTGTTCGGTGATGCGGGACCTGCGAGAGGACCTCGCCCAGGGGCTCTACAACGTTCCGGAAGAGGTCGCGGCGGCCGTCCGGGGCGACGGCGCGGACCCGACGGACATCGACGCGTTGCTGGGAACGGAGGCGGGCCGCGCGTGGATGACGGCGGAGCACGTCCGGGCCAGGGCGTTGCTGGATGGCACGGCTGGCCAGCTGGCGGCGCTGGAGGGCCGTCCGGGGCTGGCGTTGCTGCGCCTGTTCCACCGCTCCATCGAGTCCTTCTGGCGCAAGCGCCTTCCCCGGCGCCATCCCTTCCTGGCCGAGGTGACGGCCCGCCAGCTTCAGGGCGCGTGAGGGGCGGGCCCGGGGCTTCGGCGCCGCAGCCTCCGGCCGATGGCCGCGCCCGCCACGAGCGCGCCAAGTCCGATGACCGTCGCTCCCGCGACCGCGAGGTGCTTCACCCGCGTGAGGAGGGGATTGTCGAAGACGTTGGTGGAGTAGTGGAACGCGGCGATTCGCCAGTGGTCGCCCTCCCGGACCAGGGTGCAGGTCCACCGGCCGTCGATGACGATGTCCGTGCCGTCCGTGAGGACGTAGTGGTCCCGCGACGAGCCGCGCGCGATGCCGGTGTCGCCGTACAGGCGGGTCAGGTCATCCACCTCGAACTTCGCCTGGATGCGGTCCACGACGCGATTCGGCCCGCGCATCATCTCGTCGTAGTACGCGCGGATGGATTCCTTCCCCACGCGCACGTCGTTGTTCATCGTGGTGAAGGAGACATCCGGGTGCAGGTGGCTCAGCAGCCGGTCGATGTCCTGGGTATTGAGTGCGTCCTCCATCTCCTGCTTGAGGACGCGCAGGGCGTCATGGGTGGCGTCGGCGGTGGGCTGCTGGGCCAGCACCGCGGACGGCAGGAACGCGAGCAGCAGCGCCACCACACAACAGCCAGTCAAGCGGATCATCGAGGCTCCAGAGGCGTGAATCGGCCCATCCTAGAGAGGCTTCCGGCCGGTGGTGCATGGAAGTTGCCGTCCGAGGTGCCCCGGGGGCCCGAGGGACGGTGGACAGGGGCCCACGCCCCGGGGTGATTCTCGCCGCGCTGGCACGCCCCTATCCATCTGCGCCAGGTCCATTTCCCAGGAGGCGTGCCATGAAGGATCGTCCCGCAACGCTCGTACTGTCCGGCGGTGGGGCCAAGGGAGCCTTCCAGGTCGGCGCCGAGCGCGTCCTCCGGGAGGTCCACGGCTTCCGCTGGGAGCGCATCTTCGGCGTGTCCGTGGGTGCCCTGAACGCCGCGCTGCTGGCCCAGCACTCCTACCGGGCGCTGAACGACATCTGGTTGAACATCCGCGAGGCGGACCTCTACCGGAAGCTGCCGTGGCCGCTCGTGGCCCTGCGCGTGGGCCTTTTCCGCAAGCTGGGGCTGTACGACAACACGCCCATGCGGGAGCTGATCCAGCGGCACCTCGCCGGACACCGCTTTCGGGTGCCCGCCCACGTGGGGCGCGTGTCCCTGGTCTCTGGCAACTACGAGCTGGTGCCCAGCGACTCGAGGGACTTCCTGGACGCAGTGTGGCAGAGCTCGACGTTGCCCATCCTCTGGGAGCCGGTGGGCGCGACGGCCCTGGTCGACGGCGGACTGCGCAACGCCACGCCCCTGGGGGATGCGCTGGAGTTCGGCCCGACGGAAATCGTCGTCATCGTCTGCTCACCATCCCAGATTGAACGGGCGAAGCCGCCGGCCAATCTCCTGGAGGTGGCCACGCGCAGCCTCGCCGACATCACCCTCAACGAAATCCTTCTCAATGACGTGGATGCCTTCGTGCGCATCAACGACATCGTCCGTCAGGCCTACGACGCGGGGCTCACCGTGCGGCGTCCGGATGGGGTGCCCTACCGGTACTGTCGCATCACCGTCATCGAGCCCGCACGGCCCATGGGGGACATGTTGGACTTCGCGCCGGAGGTGATCCGGATGCGCCTGCGACATGGTGAGGAGATGGCCCGGGCCGTCTCGCTGCCCACGGGCGTGGGCCCAGGAGAGCGCGTGCAGCGCCGCGTGGAGCTCTTCCCGGAACCGCCCATGCATGCCTAGAACGCCGCGGGCTTGGCCGTCGCTTCGGAATGACCGATGGGGCGTCGCGCGGGCGGCGGCGGCTCCGCGCGTGGCTTCGGCGCTTCTTCGTTGATCTCCTTGTAGAAGCGCCGCCCGATGTAGCCGCCGAGCACCAGCGACACCACAAGGCCCCCGGCGGCGACCGCCGTCATCGTCGTGCGGCCCTGGGCCAGACCACTGCCGAGCTGCGCCGTGAGGTAGGTGCCAGGAAGGGTGCCAATCAAGATGCCGGCCAGCGTGGGCATCAGCCGCGCTCCGCTCGCCGCCGCCGCCGCCAGCATCACGTCGGTGGGGCACAGCGGATTGATGCAGGCGGTGAAGGCGAAGAGGAAGTCATGCCGCCTCGCCGCCCGCACCAGTGCGGGGTACTTGCTGCCAGCCAGGCGCTTCATCAGTCCGGTGCCCAGCTTGCGCGCCGCCGCGAAAAGCAGCAGGCCCGACAGCAAGCCGCCCGTTAGTGAATAGAGGGTCGCTGCGAGCGTGCCAAACATCATCCCGCCCACGGCCGTCAGCAGCTGACCCGGAAGCAGTGTCACGGGCCGAATGGCAAGGAAGCCGATGTATGCAATGGGCGCCCACTTCCCGAAGGGCTCCAACCAACTGGCGAGGCGCTGCTGGTCGACGAAGTCCGGTCCAAGCAGCCGAAGTGCGACAAGCCCCCCCATTGAGACGAGCATCGGGGCCAACACCCGGAGCCAGGTCTTCACCGACTGCGCCACGCCGTACCTCCCCCGCGGCCCCACTTCCGCCGCGCCGTGGGCCTGAAAGTGAAGGTGGTTTCGGGAATCCGCAATGTGCAGTGGGGTGTTTCCAACATGAAAGCATCCGGCCGGGCAGCCCGCCGCCCGGTCCGAAAGCTCGGCAGGCGTTGCGAAACCCACGAAATCACAGGGGTTTTCGTGTGGCGTATCAGGCGTGAACGGCTGGCGGTGTACGGAGCTTGCTTGCATCGGGGCGCTTCCGTCCCAAGGTTTCAAGCAAGGGGCACCAAGGCGAGGGCTGGGGTAGTCACGAGAGGAGATAGGGAAATGTCGGACAAGGACAACAAGGGCAGCATGACGGTGGCCGAGGCGGGTCGGAAGGGTGGCGAGACGGTCCGGAACGAGCGCGGACGCGAGTTCTACGAGACGATCGGCCGCAAGGGCGGCGCCACGGTGAAGGCCGAGCGCGGTCGCTCCTTCTACGAGGAGATCGGCCGCAAGGGCGGCGAGACGGTGAAGGCCGAGCGCGGCGCCAAGTTCTACGAGGAGATTGGCAAGAAGGGTGGCGACCGGGTGAAGGCCACCCGAGGGCCGAACTTCTACGAGGAGATTGGCCGCAAGGGTGGGCAGAAGGTGAAGAAGCTCATCGAAGAGGGCAAGCGGGCCGCGCGGGCCGCCATGGCGGCGCAGGAGGGCGCGGCAGGTGCTCCGCCCCAGGAGGGTGCGGCGCCATCCACCCCCCCTTCTTCCGGAGAGCCGGCGGGGCCGGGTCAAAACGAGTAGCACCGCGAGCGTGGCGCCAGACTCGCGGACCGACTAAGAGGGCCGCGTGTACCTGGTCATCACGTTCCTTGAACAGTTGGAAGGAACCGAGCGGGCCATCCGCCGGCTCCGGGAGTTCGGTATCCCGGAGCCGTTGGTGGTGCGGGCTCGGAGCGCGGCGGCGGCGTTATCCGCCGAGGTCCCCGTGTTCGCGGGGCTCCGCAGTCTGGCGTTGGGCGCCGATGACGATCGCGTCATCCTGGTGAGCCTGTTGCCAGGTCTGCCCCCGGAGGAGATGGAACGATTGGTGCAGCGCGTCCAACTGGAAATGGACGCGGACGAGCCGCCCATGGGACGGCTGGTCGCCATGCCAGTGATTTCCGCGCCCACGCATCGCCGGTCGTGACGGGAAGCGTCCCGTCGTTATAAGCACGGGCTGTGCAAGCGCTGCTCGTCTTCCTATCCATCGCGGCGCTGTCGCTGCTCGCCTCCAGCCGTGCGCTGGACCCGGGGCGCTTTCCAGCGCTGGCGAGACTGGCGGCCAGCGGCTTCCTCTTCGTTCTGCTCGGCATCTTCCTGGGGCCTTCCGTGGCGGGGGTGCTCACCGAGCGGCACCTGGAGGCCATGCGCCCGGTGATGGCGCTGGGGCTGGGCACCGCGGGCGTGCTGCTGGGCCTGAACCTGGAGCCCCGGCTGCTGCGCCTGCTGCCTCGGTCCGTCTATCTGTCGGGGCTGGCGCACTCCGGAACGGCCTTCTTCTTCGTGGCGCTGCCATTGCTGGTGCCGCTCGTCTTCACGTCCGCCCGGGGGCTGCTCGGAGCGGTGGGCGCGGCGGCGATGTTGGGGGCCGCAGCCAGCCTTTCTTCGGGGCACTCGGCCGTGCTCGCGTGGCGCGCGGGGCGCCTGGACCGGGCGCGCGGCCTGGGCGTGGCGCTGCTCACCATGCTGGATGACGCGGTGGGTCTGGGCGTGCTGGCGCTGGCGTTGATGCTCGGCGCTGCCAGCAACGTGGGCGAAGGCCTGGGGCTGGTGTGTCTGGCCTTGCTGCTGGGCGTCATGTGTGGGGCGCTGCTGGCCTTCCTCACGCATTCGTTGAAGGACCTGGCGGAGCTGACCACGGTGACGCTGGGCGGCGTGGTGTTGGTGAGCGGCGCGGCGGCGTACCTGCGGGTGTCGCCCTTGCTGGCGGGCGTGGCGTGTGGAGCGACGCTGGCGGTGGTGGGAGGCCGCACCTCGGAGCGCGTGGCCCGCGCGCTGGGCCGGGTGGAGCGGCCCGTGTTCCTGGTGCTCGTGTTCCTGGTGGGCTGCGCGGTGCATGCGCGGGACTACTGGGCCTGGGTGCTGATGCCCGCCTTCGTGGGCCTGCGCTTCCTGGGGAAGATGCTGGGCGGCCGGTTCGCGCGGCGGCTGGTGCAGCAGACGCTCGTGCTGCCTCCCCGGCTGGGCTACGCGCTGATCGCCCAGGGCGGCCTGGCGCTGTGCCTGGTGGCGGAGTACGGGATGCTCGTGCCGGGAGGGCTGTCGCGGCGCGTGCTGGACGTGGTGGTGATGGGCGCGGTGGTGAACGAACTGCTGGCGGGCCAGGCCTTCCAGTACGTGGTGGACCCTCCCCGCACCATGTCCGAGAACCCGGCTGACAGCGACAAGGTGGCGGCATGAAGGGCGCGGTCATCCGACTGCTGCTGTTGATGGTGCTCCTGGCCATCATCAGCCGGGCACAGGTGCTCCGGGCGGACTCGGGGACACCGGTGATGCTGGCCGCGGGCGCGCTGCTGTTGTGCGGCCTGTTCGCGGGAAAGGTGGCCAAGGGCCTGGGCCTGCCTCGCCTCACCGGTTACCTGCTGGTGGGCGTGGCGGTGGGGCCCTATGCGCTGGGCTTCATCCCGAACGCGGGCGTGAAGGGGCTGGAGCTGGTGAAGGGGCTGGCGGTGAGCCTCATCGCGCTGGTGGCCGGCACGGAGCTCCGGTTGGGGCTCATCCGCCGCGTGGGCGCGCGCGTGGCCTTGCTGTGCGCGGCCGTGTGCGGCGTCACCTTCCTGGTGTGCTTCGGGGCCACCTTCGCGCTCAAGCCCTTGCTGCCCTTCCTGGCGGACATGACGGTGCCCCAGGCGCTGGCGGTCAGCGCG
>NZ_VHLB01000125.1:0-19744 GCF_006547365.1 Myxococcus sp. AB056
CGTCTCGGGGGCGCGGAGATGAGAATAGGAGACAGGCCCCCACCCCGCCCGTCACCTGGACCTGCCCCGGCGCCAGCGTCCGGGCCGTCTGCTGTGTGGACAGCGTGGAGGCACACCCCGGAGTCAGGGCCAGGAGCAACAGGGGAAGAATTCGCATGAAAAGTCACGTTATCCCCTTTCTGGCGCAGATGCTTCATTCCGGGGCGCCGCGCTGGTAAGGGGGCGCCGTGCGAATCAAACAAAAGCCCGAGGACTTCTCCGTCAAGGAGTCATACCGTTTCGACGAAGTCGACTCGGGACGTCACCGCGTCTACCTGATGGACAAGCAGAAGCTGTCCACCTTCGACGCCGTGACCCGGCTGCGGGATGCGTTCGGGCTCAAGCCCGGCGCCATCAGCTACTGCGGCCTCAAGGACAAGCAGGGCCGGACCGAGCAGATCATCGCGGTGGACGGCGCCGACGTGGACATGCAGGAGCCTGACCTGCGGCTGAAGTACCTGGGCCGCACGGACAAGCCGCTGTCCGCCGCCAACATCACCTCCAACCGCTTCTCCGTCACGGTGCGCGCGCTTCAGCCGGAGTCGCTGGGGCCCCTCAACGTGGCCGCCGCCGAGGTCAACCGCCTGGGCGTCATCAACTACTTCGACAGCCAGCGCTTCGGCTCGCTGAAGCACGGCCAGGGCTTCATCGCCAAGGACCTCATCCGGGGCGACTTCGAGGCCGCGCTGCACAACTACATGGCCAAGCCGTCCGAGCTGGACCGGACGGAGGACGCCAAGATCAAGGCCTTCTGGAAGGAGAACTGGGGCCGCTGGGACGCCCGCGTCCCCTACGAGGGCACGCGCAAGTACCACCGCGTCCTCAAGTCCCTGCGCGATCAGCCGGGTGACTACCTGCGCGCCTTCATGCAGATCGACGCGGACTACCGCGCGATGCTGATCTTCACCTACCAGAGCTTCCTCTGGAACGAGGGCGTGCGGCGCTACCTCCAGCTCATGCTGCCGCGCGAGCACCTCTTCCCCATGCGCTACCAGGCCGGCACGCTGCTGTTCCACCGCGACGCCAGCCCGGAGGTGCTCCGGACGCTGCGCGACGCCTCCTTCCCCCTGCTCGCGCCGAACTCGACGTTCAGCGACCCGAAGGTGGAGGAAGCCGTGCGCTGGGTGCTGGGCCGCGAGAAGCTCCAACTGTCGGACCTGCAGGTCCCCGGCGCCGAGCGCAGGCTCTACTTCAAGCACGAGGAGCGGCCCCTGCTGTCGTTCCCGCACAAGCTCGTCGTGGGCCGCACGCAGGCGGACGAGCTCAACCGCGACGACATCAAGGTCAACATCGCCTTCACCCTGCCGCCTGGCGCCTACGCCACCCTGGTCATCAAGCGGCTGTTCCACTTCGAGTACGCCGAGGACAGCGCGGAAACCATCCGCGCCTCGCAGCGGCCGAAGCTGGCGGAGGCCGAAGCCGCCGCCGCCGCGCACGAGCCCTCCAGCCGCCGGGGCCCGCCCCGCCGGGACGCGGACGGTGCGCGCGCCTCGAGCCGGGGCGCTCCGGGCTCGGAGACCCGCCGCCGTTCGTCCGGAGACCGCGACACGCGCGCGCCCGCCGGCAACCGCGATGCCCGGGGCGCTGGTGCTCCGGGCCGCCGCCGCAGCGGTCCGCGTGAGGTGGAGCTCCTGGAGCCCGCCTCGGGCCGCGCCCGCACCCTGGCCTCCAAGGCCCCCGCGCCCGCCAAGGTCGCGGAGCCCGCCGCGCCGCTGGGCTTCCGTGAGCGGCAGCGCCAGCGCAAGGACGCCCGCTCGGCCGCGCGCGCGGAGACCGAAGCCAAACGTGCAGTCAAGGCCAAGCCCGCGAAATCACGGAAGAAATAGAGATGTATCTCCCGGATGCAATGGGCGGACGGGCACGCCGTAGACCCAGGTGTGAACGCTCTTGCCCTCGACGACGCTCCCGGGACGCTCGCCCATGCCATCGGGATGCTGATGGCTGACGAAGCCCCTCCGCTTCCCTGGAAAGCGGACGTACAGGCCGCCCGCCGGGGTGACCCGTCCGCTTTCGAGGCCTTGGTTCGCAGCGTGCAGCGCCCGGTCTACGGCCTGGCGCTGCGGCTGCTCCAGAGCGAGGCCGAGGCCGCGGAGGTGGCGCAGGAAGCGCTGCTTCGCGCCTACCAGAACCTCCACCGCTACGACGACGCGCGCCCGTTCGACCTGTGGGTGCTCGCCATCACCCGCAACCTCTGCCTGGACCTGCTCCGCCGCCGCACCAAGGTGCGCACGGAGGAGCTGGAGCCCATGAAGGAGGTGCTCCCCAGCGGCGAGGCGTCGCAGGAGGAAGGCGCCATCGCCCGCGAGGAGCGGCAGTCGCTGGAGGAGGCCATGGCCACCCTGTCCGTCGAGGACCGGGAGGTGCTCGCCCTCTATTACGTCCAGAAGCGCACGACGAAGGAGATCGCCCAGATCATGGGCTGTGCGCCTGGCACCATCATGGCCCGGCTCTTCCGGGCCCGTGAGAAGCTGCGCAAGAAGATGACGGCCGAGGAGGCTCCACGATGAATCCCCACCTGTGCCCGGACCTCGAAGTCCTCTTCACGGAGCTGGAAGCCGGTGAAGGCCCCGCGCTGGACCACGCCGCCGAGTGCGCCGCCTGCGCCGCCGTCCTGGAAGATCATCGGCTGATGGAGCAGGACCTGTACCGGCTGGCGGATCCCCTCCCCCCGCCCACCCTGGTCGCCAACGTCATGGCGCGCGTGTCCGCTGAACCCGTGCCCCGGCGCCGCGAGGTCTGGTCCGGGCTGGCCATCCTGCTGACGTCGATGCTGGGCGGGCTGGGCTACCTGGTGATGAGCGACCAGGCGCTCGGCCGGCTGGGAACCGGGCTGGCCTCCGTCCTGGTGCAGGGGCGCCCCTTCGTTGAAGGCGTCCTCAGTGGCGCCCACGCGCTGTGGTCCACCGCAGGCCTGACGGTGGCCTGCTCTCTCGCCTTCCTCCTGCTGACGTCGCTGTACGGCCTCAAGCGGCTTGTCGGCACCGGGCCCACTCCTTCCGAAGCGTGAGCGAACCATGAAGCTCCTTCCTCGAATCCTCTTCCCCGCTCTGCTGCTCGGCGCCCCCCTGGCGCTTGCCCAGGACACGGCGCCCCAGGCCGGCGTGACGGCACCCGCCGCGAGCACCATCGACATCAGCTTCCGCGGCACCCTGCGCGACGCCCTCAAGACGATCGCCGACAAGGGGGGCCTCAACCTGGTCGTCACCGGCGACCTGGACTCGCCCGCCGAGGTCCACCTGCGCGGCGTCACGGCGAACCAGGCCCTGCGCACCGTGGCCCGGGCGTACTCGCTGCGCCTGGACCAGGACGGCACCATCTTCACGCTGCGGCCCATGACGGCGCAGGAGAAGCACGCCGCCGAATCGGGTGAGTCCGAAGCCAACGCCGACGACGCACCGAACGCGCCGCCCGTGGCCAGCGATCCGCCGGTGATGGCGATGCCTCCCATCCCGCCCATCCCTCCGATTCCCGACCTCCCGAACGCGTTCTCCGAGGAGACGCGGAACGAGATGAAGCGCGCCCGGGACGAGATGAAGCGGGCCCGCGACGAGGTGCGGCGCAACATGCGTCGCAACGGCAGCCGCAACGTGGTGGCGCGCGGACAGAACCTGGAGGTGAAGGACGGCCAGACGGTGGAGAGCGCCGTGGTGTACGGCGGCAACCTGGTGGTCCACGGCCACGTGAAGGATGACGCGGTCGCCTTCGGCGGCAACCTGGAGGTCCACGGCCGCGTGGACGGGGACGCGCATGCCTTCGGCGGCAACGTCATCCTGGGGCCGGACGCACACGTGGAGGGCGACGTGTCTGCCTTTGGCGGCTCGGTGGAGCGCGACGACGACGCCCAGGTGGAAGGCAGCATCGAGTCCTTCGGCGGCGCGGGCATTGGCCGCATGGTGGCCAGTGAAATCAAGAAGGGCGTGAAGGAAGCCAAGGACTCTTCCGAGAGCCGGAGGGACCGCGACGATGACGGCGTGGGCCTGGCGGGCTTCATCCTCACCTTCGCGATGCTCTTCGGGCTCGGCTTCCTGGGACAGATGTTCTTCCCCGCGCGCATGAAGCAGTTGGGCGAGGAAGTGCGCCGCAAGCCGGTGCAGGCGGGGCTCACCGGCTTCGTGGGACTGCTGGCGATGATTCCCCTCACGGTGGTGCTGTGCATCACCATCATCGGCATCCCGGTGGCGCTGGTGCTGTGGATGGCGGCCCCCGTCGCGGCGGCGCTCGGCTACGCGGCGGTGGCGAGCGAGCTGGGCACGCGGTTGCCCATCTTCCGCGGCCGGAAGACGCAGGCGGTGGTGCTGGCCCTGGGGCTGCTGGTGCTGATGGTGGTGGGCTCGCTCCCCATCATCGGCCCCCTCATCACCACGCTGGTCGCTCTGATGGCCCTGGGCGCGGTGGTCCGCACCCGCTTCGGTCACCGGCCGCAGGGCATGCCCGAGCCCGTCATCCCCTCGAGCGAGCAGCCGGTCTGACAGGGATTGCCGGGTGCTTTGCCCGGCGCGTCACGCACTGACGTAAGTCTTCAAGGGGACTGTCCCGGGTGCCACACGGCCCGAGACGGTCCCCTCTCGTTTTACGGTGTGCGCCTTAGCCAGGCTCGGGCGCGCCATCACCGTGCCTATCAGCCAGGCATGTTGGGCATGGCGCGTCATGCCGTCAGAGGCTTTGACCGCCCGGTCCGCGTGGGCCATTTTGGCACACCCTATGCGACGCCTTCCCGACGTACCGCCGCGCGGCCGGGCCATCACCGTGGACCTCGAGGGCGAGAGCCTCCCCGCCATCGAAGGTGAGCCGGTGGCGTGCTCGCTGATTGCCGCGGGTGAGCCCATGCTCGCCCGCTCCATCAAGTACCACCGGCCGCGAGGCCCCTACTGCTTCGCCGGGGCCTGCTCGCATTGCCTGATGCGGGTGGACGGCGTGCCCAATGTCTACGCGTGCCGCACACCCGCGCGGGACGGCATGAAGCTGGAGCGGCAGAACGCCTACCCCTCCGCGAAGGTGGACATCTTCGAGAGCATCGACTGGTTCTTCCCCAAGGGCATGGACCACCACGAGATGTTCGCCGGCGTCCCGGTGGCCGAGCAGGTGATGGCCAAGGTGGCGCGGCAGCTCGCGGGGCTGGGCCTGCTGCCCAAGACGCCCGCGCCCGAGACGGCGCCCGCGCGCACGGTGCGCACTCGCGTGGCCGTGGTCGGCGGTGGCGCGGCGGGACTGGCGGCGGCGCGCGTGTTGACCGAGCGGGACGTGGGCTTCCTCCTCATCGAGCGGGACGACGCGCTCGGTGGCCGGCTCGCGAATGGCGCGCCGGAAGCCGGCGGCCCCAGCCTGGACGACATCCACCGCATCTCCCCCAGCAGCGTGCTCACGCGGGCCACCGCGCTGGGCCTGTATGACGACGAGGCGGGGCGCTTCCTCGCGGTGGGCACCTGGGAGGCGGACGCGCCGCGCCTGCTGAAGGTGTACTCGGAGCGCTTCCTGCTCACGCCCGGCGGCCATCCGCCCACGCTCCCCTTCGAGAACAATGATTTGCCCGGCGTCTACGCGGGCCGCGCGGCCAGCCTGCTGCTGCGCCGCTACGACGTGGCGCCGGAGACAGCAGCCCTGGTGGGCTGGGGCGCGGAGCTGCACGCGCTGGCGAACCTGCTCCAGGAGCGCGGCACGAAGGTGGTGGCGGTGGTGGACCTGCGGGACACGCCGCCGGCGGGCGCCCATGCCACGGCGGTGCGAGGCAGCGAGCCCAAGGCCCATGGCCTGCGCGGCGTGAGCGCCTTCAGCTACACGCGCGAGGGCGGCGGACGCGAGAAGGTGTCGTGTGACGCGGTGCTGGTGTCCGTCCCCGTCAGCCCCAGCTTCGAGCTGGCGCGGCAGGGCGGCGCGAAGGTGCCGTTCGACGAGAAGCGCGGGCTCTTCGTGGTGGAGACGGACGCGGACGGGCGCACCCAGGCGCCGGACGTGTACGCCGCGGGTGACGTCACGGGCGGAGGCACTGCGAAGGACGCGGCGGCGGCCGGACGGCGCGCGGCCCAGGCGCTGGTGGGAGGGCTGTCATGAGCAAGGCGATGATCTGCTCCTGTGAGGACGTCACCGTCGACGACATCCGTCACGCGGTGTCCCGGGGCTTCTGCGACGTGGAGTCGGTGAAGCGCTACACCGGCTTCGGCACCGGCATCTGCCAGGGCAAGAGCTGCACGGCGGCGGTGGCCGCGCTGCTGGAGAAGGAGAAGGCGCTCAAGCCCGCAGCCGTGGTGCCCTTCACGCCGCGCCCGCCGCTCTACCCCACCGAGCTGCGGATGATGGCCTCCGCGCCCGTGGACGAGTCCCAGCCGCCCGTGGGCGGGCTGCCGCAGGAAGTGGACGCCTTCCCCGCCGCGCTGCGCCCGGAGGGCCCGGTGCCCGCGAAGGCGAAGGTGGTCATCATCGGCGGCGGCATCATGGGCCTGGCGCTGGCGTACAACCTGGCGCGCGCCGGTGAGACGGACGTGGTGGTGCTGGAGCGCGGCTACCTGTGCGCGGGCGCGTCCGGCCGCAACGGCGGCGGCGTGCGCATGCAGTGGGGCACGCCCTCGCTGGTGGAGCTGGCCAAGCGCTCCATCGAACTGATGAAGGGCTTTGCGCGTGAGCTGGGCATCAACGTCTGGCTGCGCCAGGGGGGCTACATCTTCCTGGCGAAGACGAAGCCGGTGGCCCAGCGGCTGGAGCGCAACGTCTCGTTGCACAACCGCTTCGGCGTCCCCACCCGGCTCATCACCCCCGACGAGGCGCGCGGCATCGTCCCCGGGCTCACGATGAAGGACTGCCTCATCGCGTCCTACAATCCCGAGGACGGCGTCATCTTCCCCTGGCCCTTCCTGTGGGGCTACGCGCAGGGCTGCCAGAAGCGCGGCGTCCGCGTGGAGACGTACACGGACGTCACCGGCTTCGAGACCAGCGGCGGCCAGGTGCGCAAGGTGAAGACGACGCGCGGGGACATCGCCTGCGACACCGTGGTGCTGGCCGCCGGCGCCTGGAGTCCGCAGGTGGCGAAGCTGGCGGACGTGAAGCTGCCCAACGAGCCGCACCGCCACGAAATCCTCAGCACCGAGCCGCTGAAGCCCTTCCTGGGGCCGCTGGTGTCCGTGCTCGACAGCGGGCTGTACTTCAGCCAGTCCATGCGCGGCGAAATCGTGGGCGGCATGGGCGACGCCAAGGAGCCCGCGGGCCTCAACATGGGCAGCACCCTGCGCTTCGTGTCGCGCTTCGCGCAGGCGCTGATGGAGCAGCTGCCCGAAGTGGGCCACGTGAAGGTGCTGCGCCAGTGGGCCGGCTGCTACGACGTGACGCCGGACAACAACCCGATTCTGGGACGCACCCCGGGACTGGACAACCTGCTCCAGATGTCCGGCTTCGTGGGCCACGGCTTCATGATGGCCCCCGCCGTCGCGGAGCGGATGGCGAAGTGGATGGCCACCGGCGAGTCCGACGAGCTCTTCACCCGCTTCAACCTCCGGCGCTATTCTGACGCGGCGGGCCATTCGCGAGACTTCGGCACCGGGACGCTGGAGCGCGAGGACATGGTCATCGGCTGAGCCCCTGGCCACGCCGTTCCCGGGCCGCGCCTGGACCCCGTCTCCACCGGGTCCGGACACGGCCCTTGTATTTTTCCGGAGCCTGTCCTGGCTGGAGACAACGGCTGGGGAGCGAATTGACCCGGAACGCACCAGCTCCGGACAATCTCGCAAATCACGAAAACAACTGGCGACCGTCAGCGGAGCTGTGAAGCGCCTTTACATCAACAACTGAGTTACCTGGACAGGGACGCACCAGTCGCGTGTGCCGGCGCGGTGCCCGCTCCGAGGAGAGACGCTCGGAGTGGAGCCATGGCACGGCGCGTGCCTTGGCGCCTCGCCGCGCAATCCAGCGCGAGGAGGTGTTCCGATGTTCCCGAAGAGCGTTCGTGCGCTGTTCCTGGTGGGAGCCCTGTCTGCCTGCGGTACCGAAGCACCTCCTGACGTTCCCAACGCGGACGGCCAGGAGCCGCTGCAGTCGCAGGAGTCCAACGTCATCGTGGGCTCGGTGAACTGGGTGAGCGCCACGACGCTGTCCGGCACGCAGCGCACGCGCTCGCGCGCGGTGGGCTACCTGTCCATTCCGGCGGTGGGCTCGCGCTGCACGGCGTGGCTGGTGTCGCGGGATGTGATCATCACCAACAACCACTGCGTCGGCAGCAGCTCCGAGGCTTCCGGTGCGCGCGTGTCCTTCAACTATGAGGACGGCGTCAGCTCCACCGCTCGCGTCTGGTACAACTGCGGCACGATGATCCGCACCTGGGCCGGCGACGACATGACGGCGCTGCGCTGCACGGCCACCAACGGCCAGCTTCCGGGTGACGTGTACGGCTGGCTGACAGTGGCCAGCGCCAACGCCGCCACCAACGCCAGCATCTACGTGGTCCACCAGAACTGCGACTACTACACGACGA
Source organism: Myxococcus sp. AB056 (assembly GCF_006547365.1). NCBI lineage: Bacteria > Pseudomonadati > Myxococcota > Myxococcia > Myxococcales > Myxococcaceae > Myxococcus > Myxococcus sp. AB056. The sequence continues at coordinate 8,495 of NZ_VHLB01000125.1, forward strand.
GCGGCTGCACGCCGACGAAGAAGTCCTCGCCGGGCGTGGTGCGCAACGCCAACTACAGCACCACGGACCTGTCCTATGACGCGGACACGCTGGGCGGCTCGTCCGGCTCGCCCGTGCTGTCCTCGTCTTCGCACCAGGTGGTGGGCCTGCACCACATCGGCCTGGGCGGCAACTCGCAGGGCCGCGGCACGGCCAACACCGGCGTGAAGGCCACGCGCGTGAAGGCGCGCCTGGCCGAGATTGGCCTCTAGAGCCGAGCCCCCGCGCTACGCGGGTGAGGGCTCGCCCGCCAGCGGCAGCGTCTGGGGGGCCTGCCGTGGTGGGAGCAGCAGCTCCTCCCGCCGCAGGCCCCGCAGCGCCATCCGTCCCAGGCTCCGCTTGAGCCCGCGTGGCAGCAGCGGCAGCAGCCGCATCACCCACCGGTGCCCCAGGCCCGGGTACACCAGGGCCTGGCCGCGCTCGAAGCCGGCGAGCGCCTCGCGGGCGCAGCGCTCCAGCGACAGATGGAAGAAGGGCGCCAGCGACTCCGCGCCCTCCACCCCCGATTCCCACAGCGGCCCTGGAGCCACGCGCGTCACCGTGACGCCCTGCCCCTCCACTTCCAGGCGCAGCGCCTCCGTGAAGCCGTCCAGGAAGCGCTGGGTGGCGGAGAAGGTGGCCGAGCCCGGCAGGATGAGCTGCGCCGCGCCGGAGCCGATGTTGAGGATGCCGCCCCGTCCACGCTCCAACATGGGCTTGAGCAGCCGGTGCGTCAGCAGCGCGGGCACCCAGACGTTGGCGCGCAACATGGCTTCCACACGCCCCCAGCCCTCCTGGGCATAGAGCGCCTGGTCGCCTTCCGCGGCGTTGTTCACCAACACGTCCACGCGGACGAACTGCGACTCCAGTGAAGCGAGCAGCGCGTCCACCTGCTGGGGATCGCACACGTCGCAGGATTCGACGAGCACGCCCAGCGTCGGGTAGTTCAGCAGGAGTTCCTCGCGCAGGGGCTCCAGGCTCTGGGCCTGATGGTCCACGAGCACCAGGGTCCGAACGCGATGAGCAAGCAGCCGGGCAAGCTCCCGGCCAATTCCCCGGGCCGCGCCGATGATCAGCACGGTTCCTTGGTCGATGGGGAGAGGACGCATGACGAAATCCTCCGTTCGTTGAGGTGCCCATCGTGCGCACGCCTTGCGCGGTCTGCCGCTCCCCCCGCAGGGTTTGCATGCCTGGACAGCAGGCGACCGGCGCGGCGCTGGCACGGCTCTTCCATCTGGGGCGTGCCATGCCCAGAAAAGAAGACATGGCGACTGTTTCCCGAATCCTCGTTCCCGTGGACCTGTCAGACGGCTCCCGGGAGGTCATCGACTACGCGGTGAAGCTCGCTCGGCCTTTCAAGGCATCGGTCGAGGTGGTCCACGCCTGGGAGCCACCCCAATACGTGGCGCCCGACCTGCTGGTGGCCGCGCCGGGGTGGAACTCCCAATCGCTGGAGCACGTCGCCGTGGAGGCAGCGACCAAGGAGCTGACGGCCCAGATGAACCAGGGGGAGCCCCCGGGCGTCCCGGTGAGCCAGAAAATCGTCGTGGGTGAGGCGGCGTCCACCATCCTCGACCTCGCCGAGCAGGACCAATGCGACCTCATCGTCATGGGCACTCACGGCCGGCGCGGCCTTCCCCGCCTGCTCCTGGGAAGCGTGGCGCAGAAGGTCGTCGCCCGCGCGTCCTGCCCGGTGCTCACCATCCACCTGTCCGAGCGGAAGTAGCGCGGACGCGCCTCACGGCCCCGGCGCGGGAGCCACCGGGGGAGCGGCCTGCTCCCCCGCCTTCCGCCGCGCGGCCAGCACCGTGGGCACGGCCAGCACCGCCATGGCGGCGACAACGAGCGCGGCGCCCACCAACTCCAAGGCCCCCGCGCCCGGCTGGCCCAGGGTGACGGACATCACCACGGTCGCGACCACTCCGGCGAGCACGCTGGACGCGCGATTCACCGGCACGCAGAAGGCGTTCTCCCGCCCGTCCAGGAGGATGAGGCCGCCGAAGATGCCGGTGGCCTGCGACAGCAGTCCCACGGCAATCTCGGAGACCAGGTGGCCTCGCGACAGGGCCCCGGTGAAGCCGTCGCGGATGTCACCGAGCACGCCATCACCGCCGATGAGGGCCAGCACCGCCAGGGTGCCCACCAGCACTGGCGTGGCCACCATCTGCTCCTCTACGAAGTAGCGGATGGAGACCTCACGCTCGCCGGACTTGGCCAGTTGGCTCATTGCGCGCAGCCGGAAGAAATAGGCCGCCAGGTACACGCCCACGTCCACCGTGGCCAGGAGCGTCAGCGTGGGGCTGACCGACGAGCCCGCGGCCACCGCCACCGCCGAGAAGCTCAAGCCCAAGGCCACCCATGAGGGCCAGCGCACCCGCCGTCCACTGAGGACGTCCACCAGCGGCGCCAGGACGAGCACGCCGCCGCGCATCAACAGCATCATGAAGACGATGGACGCCCCCGGCAGGGTGTACGCCAGCGTCGTGGTGCCGATGATGGCCGCCGAGCAGAGCCCGGACAGCAGCGTCCACCGCCCTGGTGCCGGCACCTGGAGGCCCCACACCTGGCGGTGCCCCGCGTAACGCCACCAGCGCATCCACGTGAGGAAGGCGAACATCCCCACCAGCGAGGCCGCGGTGCTCACCGGCAGGAGCGTGAAGCCGGAGATGCCCTCCCGCATGCCTGGCAAGGCGCCTCCGGATAGCGCCTTCGTCAGCGCGCTGTAGGGGGCATAGGCCACGAAGTAGCCCAGGGCGTACCCCCAGATGCTCAGGTCACGGACGTCATCATTTCGAAGAGGCGTGGCGGACAGGACGTGTTCCTGGGTGGGGGGGTGGAGACTGGGTTGTGCAAGCCGCACGCCGGGGAGGTAACGGCGTGGGCACGCAATCGCTTTCGTGCGAGCGCGTATCCAGCGGTGTCACGGCTTTCACAGGAGCCTCGCATGCGCTCGTCCCCCATTGCCACTCTGGCCCTCGGGCTCGCCCTCGCCACCCCTGCCTTCGCCGAGGACGACGCGAAGCCGCCCCAGAAGTGGAAGGTGGTGTGCGCCACGCAGTCGAAGGACGGAAGCCGCGCCGTCCAGGGCACGGACCTGATCATCGAGGCCGGCGAGAAGGTGAAGGACGGCGTCGCCGTGGAGGGCAACGTCATCATCCGCAAGGGCGCGGTGGTGGAGGACGTCGTCGCCATCCGGGGCCGCGTCATCGTCGAATCCGGTGCCCGGGTGACGGGCAGCGCGGTGTCCCTGGGCGGAGAGGTCCGCGTCCACAAGGGCGCCGCTGTCGACGGGGACGCCATCGCCCTGGGCGGAAAGCTGAAGGTGGATCAGGACGAGGCGGTGAAGGGCGACAAGGTCAGCCTGTCCTTCGAGATTGGCGGCCGGGACATCGTGCGCGGCTTCATTGAAGGCGCGCTCGACGAGGAGACTGGCTGTCACATCGTCGACGAGAGCGACAAGGACGTCTGAGTCACGCGGCGCTGGCCGGCCCCGGCGGCACGGCCGGCTCGGTGCCGGAGCGCGTCAGCGGCATCAGCGAAGCCCGCAGCGACAGGATCTGCTCGCGGGCCAGGTTCTTCAGCGTCTCCACGTCCGCCAGCGTCATCCCTTTGGTGGAGATGGGCGTGCCCACCGTCACCAGACCGCGCGAGGTGGCGAAGCGCCAGGAGTGCTTCGGCAGCGCCCGCCGCGTCCCGCTCACCGCCAGGGGCAGCACGTCCGCCTGCGCCTCGATGGCCAGCCGGAACGCGCCGTCCTTGAAGGGCAGCAGGTCATCCGTCTTCGAGCGCGTCCCTTCCGGGAAGATCATCACCGGCATGCCCTTGGCCAGCCACTGGCGGCACTTCGCCATGGCGCCCGTCGCCGAGTCGCGGTCGCCGCGGTGCACGGGGACGTCCCCCGCCATCCACATGCTCCAGCCCACCACGGGAATCTTGAAGAGGCTGGCCTTGCCCAGCCACTTCATCTCCCACGGCAGGTGCGAGATGAGGAACGGGTCCGCGTTGGACTCGTGGTTGCTCACGACCACCGTGTTCGGCGCGAGCTTGTCCGGCACCGGGCCATGCACGCCGAAACGCCAGAACGGCGTCAGCTTCGCCGCGGTGACGCCGATGAGCCGGAAGCAGCGCCCCGTCACGTGGCGCTTGTGGTCGAAGGCCCAGGTCAGGATGGCCAGCGACAGCTGCACAAAGAAGCCAACCAGCGCCACCAGGCCAATCTCGATCCACGTCCAGATGGAGAGCAGTGCGTTCATGAGAGCCTCGAACAAGCGTCAGCGAACCGCGGGGTCCAGGTCCACGCTCACCGGACAGTGGTCTGATCCGATCACGTCCGGGTGGATGCCAGCCTTGCGCACGTAGGCCATGGCCGCTGGTGAAGCCAGGACATAGTCGATTCTCCAGCCGATATTCTTCTCCCGAACGCCGGCCCGCTGACTCCACCACGAATAGTTCCCCCCACCCTTGTTGAAGTGGCGGAAGGTGTCCACCCAGCCGGCACGAATCCACCGGTCGAACTCCTCGCGCTCCTCGGGCCGGAAGCCGCTCGTCTCCCGGTTCTCCTTGGGCCGCGCCAGGTCGATGTCTTGATGCGCTGTGTTGAAGTCCCCCATCACCAGCACCCGGCCACCATCGCGCAGGGGCTTCTCCAGCCGCTCGAAGAGGCGCCGGTAGAAGGTCAGCTTGTAGGGGATGCGGCTCAGGTCCCGGTCCTTCCCGTTGCCGTTGGGAAAGTAGCCGTTCACCACGGTGAGCTTGCCGAAGCGGGCAATCTGCAGGCGCCCTTCGACGTCCAGCTCCCCCACGCCGAGCACCGTCACGACTTCATCGGGCTCCAGGCGGCTGTACAGTCCGACGCCGCTGTAGCCCGGCCGCTCCGCCGCCACGAAGTGCGTCTTCCACCGGGGCGGTGAGCGCACCTCGTCGGGAAGCTGGTCGGCGCGCGCGCGGACCTCCTGCAGACCAACGACTTGCGCCCGGCACCCCGCGAGCCAGGGCAGGAAGCCCTTGCGGTGCACCGAGCGAAGTCCGTTCACGTTCCACGAAACGACTCGCACGGGGAAGGCTTATGGCCCGCCCCGTGCGGCATTACCAGCCCCTACCGCACACACGGGCGGTAGGGGCGAACAGGAGACCTGCTACGGCTCCGCCGCGCTCGACGCGTTCTGCGGCTGACGCGTCGGACGGAGGATGAAGTCCGCCGAGTTGTCGTTCGAGTCGTGACCGTTGCCCAGCTGCGCGTCCGCGCCGGTGGTCATGGACTCCACCGTCGAGGTGGCCGAGGCCTTGCGCTCGTAGCTGCCCGCGACGGGCGGCACGGTGGCGATGCGCGTGCCCTCCGGCTGGTTGGCGTTGCTGCCGTAGCCCACCGTGTCCACCACCAGCGGCGAGGTGATGGCGTCGGTCATCGCCATCTCCGGGTAGCCCAGGCGCACATGGCCCGCGGAGCCGCCCATCGCGATGGTGCCACCCCAGTTCGCGTTACCCGTCACAGTGTTGCCCGACGAGCTCGCGTAGCCCGACGACACCGCCAGGAAGTAGCTGCGCGGCGCGATGACCGAGCCGGCGGGCAGCGTGTAGCTGCTGTTGTAGCCGGTGGTGCTCGTGGCGGACTTGTACTGGAGCTTCCAGCCAGAGATGTCCACCGCGCTCGACGTCGGGTTGTAGAGCTCGATGAACTCGTCGCCGGCGCCACCGGGGCCCGCGGGCGCGAACTCGCTGATGACGACGTGGCCCGTGCTGCTGCCCGCGGTCACCTGCACCGCCGCCGCGATGGACTGACCGTTCAGCGCGGCCACCAGCTGACCCTCGCCGCCCGTGCTGCCCGCGGTGAAGTCGAACTTGGCGGACAGGCTGTTGGCCGGCACCGTCACCGTCGCCGGCACCGTGCCGAGCGACGCGGGCTCCAGCGCGAGCTGGATGACCGTGTCCTGCGCCGGGGGAACGTCCAGCTCCACCGTGAAGCCCTGCGTCTGGCCAGCGCTCACCGAGATGACCTCGGGCGACAGCGTGGCCAGCTCAGCGGCCTGATCCGCCGCCAGCACCCGGACCGTGGCCGCACGCGTGTCGTTGCCCAGCGTGGCCGTCAGCGTCGCCTTGTCCGTCTCCGGATCCGCGGCCAGGTTCGCCGTCACCTGCACCGTGGCGGAGCGCTCACCCGGGGCGATGCGCACCAGACCACCCTGCACGTTCAGCACGGCGCTGGACGAAGTAATCTCCACCCAGACCTCCGCCGGAGCGTCCTCACGCAGACGCACCGTCAGCGCCTCGGGGAACGTCGCCCCCGTGGTGCCGGTGCGCGCGAAGGTGCCCGTCGGACCGAAGCTGTCCAGCGAGACCTGGACCGTGCCCGCGTCGGTGCCGGCGTCGTCCTCGCCCGTGCCCGCGTCGGTGCCGGAATCCGGCTCACCCGAACCACCGTCTTCATCCGAACCCGCGTCCGGCTCGCCTGAACCACCATCCTCGGTGGTGCCAGCGTCGTCCTCACCGGTGCCCGCGTCCTCGGTGGTGCCGGCGTCCTCTTCACCGGTGCCAGCGTCGTCCTCACCGGTGCCAGCGTCGTCCTCACCGGTGCCAGCGTCGTCCTCACCGGTGCCAGCGTCGTCCTCGGTGCCGGCATCCTCCTCGGTGCCCGCATCCGGCGTGGTGCGACGGCAGCTGTTGTCACAGCTGTCGTTGTTGTTTCGGTTGCCGTCGTCGCACGTCTCGCCAGCCTCGACGATGCCATTTCCGCAAACGGGCCTGACTTCAGGGTCGTCGCCACATGCGGACATGAAAAGGAGCAGTGCGGACAGCGGCGCCAGCATCTGCCGGAAGGACCAGGGCATGGGTAAAGAGTCTCCGTTGAAACTTGAAGAGCCCCCTGCATCCCATATCTGTCACCCACGACGCAATCCGGGCGGCAGTTTCCGATTTCACTGGACTCAAGCCCGGCTTCTGATCCTCCCGGCCACCCCTCTCAGGAGGGAGGCACCGGAGCGTGCTCCCCGACCTCATGGGGCGGCTCCAAGCCGTGGTCCACGAGGAAGACACGCACGGCCTCGGCGATCTCCGACCCGGCCTCCAGCAGGCCCGCGTGCCCCGCGTCATCCACCCGCATCCAATGTGCGTGCGGCATTGCGTCACGCATTCGTTCCATCTCCCCCAGCGGAACGAGCAAATCGTTGCTGGCGGCGACGATGAGCGTGGGCACCTGCACCGTCCTGGCCACATCCCAGGCATGGCCCTCCACCATGCCCCGAAGGGTGTACCAGTAGGCCCTGGGGCTCATCCGGCGCAGGGCGAGCATGAACTCGTCGATGTCCGCCCGAGGCGCCCGGGCCCGGAGCGCCCCCACCATCCGCGCCAGGGGATAGGCGAAGCGGCTGGCCATCACCGCGTGCGCCACGGGCGCCGCCAGCGGCAGCGTGGGCGTGGCCAGCTTGAGCATGCCCCGGGTGGCGGACAGGAACGCGCGAGCCCCCGTCGAGTCCACCCCCGAGCCGAACGCCCCCGGCGCCCCGGCGATGAGCGTCATGGACGGAACCAGGTCCGGCCGCCGCCGGTACAGGTCCAGCAGGACGCGCACGCCCATGGAGAACGCCACATGGTGCGGCGGCCGCCCATCCCCCCGGGCCATCACCGCCTCGGTGATGCGCTCCAGATCATCCACGTGCACGCGAATCTGATACCCGTCCCCCAGGGATTCATCGCTGCTGCCGTGGCCCCGGTAGTTCCAGTGCACCACCCGGTGGTCCTGCTCCAGGTTGCCCACCAGGTAACGCCAGAAGTTCTCCGAGGAGCCAATCCCATTCGTCAGCAGCACCGTGGGGCGGGCCGCCAGCTCTGCGTCGGCGGTGGCCTCCCGGAGGTTTCCGAAGTGGGTATGCCAGGCGACCCGGGTACCATCCGGGGCAGTCACAAAGCGCGTGGTGCGACGGTAGGGCATGCCACCTCCCACGATGAGGCGCCCGGGCCGGGGGCGCAAGCATCAACCTGCCCTGACGGGCGCGTCCCGGGGTATGAGGGGGGCGCCATGCTTTGCGTCGACGTGGAACGGTTCGATATCCGCCCTGCCCTGGCCCACTACGCCGAGCACGGCTACGCGAAGCTGGGCCGGGTGCTGGGTGACGAGGGCCTGGACGCGCTCCGCGAGCGAGCCGACGACCTGATGCTGGGCCGGGTCGTCCACCCGGGCCTCTTCTTCCAGCCGGACGCCACCACCGGCCGCTACGAGGACGCCCCCCTGGGACTGGGCTGGCAGGGCCCCTCCCTGGACTACCGCAAGCTGGAGAAGCTGGAGAAGGACCCGCGCTTCCTGGCGTGGATGGAGAACCCGCTGTTCGAACGCATCGCCCGGGCGCTCATCCCCGGCGACATCGTCCTCTACCGCGCCATCCTCTTCCACAAGGGGCAGGCCGGCGGCAGCAACCTGCCCTGGCACCAGGATGGCGGCCGATTGTGGGGGCTCACCCACGAACCGGAGCTGCAGATATGGACCGCGCTGGATGACGCCCCCGAGGACGGCGGCTGTCTGGAAGTCGTCCCGGGCAGCCACCGCGGCGGACTGGTGACGCCCCTGGGCGGGGTGATTCCTCCGGACGCGGTGGCGGCGGCCGACGCTGAATCCCGCGTCCTGTCCCTACCGGCGCGCGCCGGCGAGGCCATCCTGGTCCACAACCACCTCTGGCACCGCTCCGGACGCGGGCGCCCCGGCCTGCGCCGCCGCGCCTTCTCCGCCTGCTACATGGACGCGGTCGTGCGCTGCCTGCGCAAGAAGAAGGCCCCTCGCGTCTTCCCGCCCATGTTCCGCCGCTGACCTCAGCCCACCAGGGGCATGCGCAGCGGCGGATCCACCGGCTCCTTCGTGCGCCGCGCCACCGGCAGGGAGACGCGGAAGGTGCTGCCCCGTCCCTCCTCGCTCTCCACGGAGATGTCTCCACCGAAGCCGGTGACGATGCCGTGGCAGATGGACAGGCCCAGCCCCGTGCCCTCGCCCACCGGCTTGGTGGTGAAGAAGGGGTCGAAGATGCGGGCGCGCACCTCCGGCGGCATGCCCATGCCCGTGTCGCGCACTTCGATGATGACGCGGTCCCCGGCGCTCCGCAGGCTCAGCCGGACCTCATGCTGCTCCGACTGGCCTACCGGAATGGCCTGCGCGGCGTTGATGAGCAGGTTGAGGAACACCTGTCCGAAGCGGCCCTCGTTGCCCTCCACCAGCGGCACCTCGCAGTAGTCGCGGACCAGCTGCGCGCGCAGCTTCAGCTCACTGCGCGCCAGGGTGATGGCCGACTCGAGCACCGCCTGCACGTTGACGGCGGTGGCCACCTCGTCGTCGCCCCGGGAGAAGGTCCTCAAGTCCCGGACGATCTGCCGCACGCGGTGCGCGCCGTCGGTGGCCTCGCGCAGCACCTCCTCCAGCTCCGCCATGCGGCCCGACGGCAACTCCGGCGCCAGGGCGTGCAGTTCGCCCGCGAGGAACGACAGGTTGGAGAGGACGAAGGCCAGCGGGTTGTTGATTTCGTGCGCCACGCCCGCCGCCAGCGTGCCCACCGCCGCCAACCGGTCCGACACCACGAGCTGCGCCTGCATGGCCTTGCGGTCGGTGATGTCCACCGCCACGCCCGCCAGCAGCCGCCGCCCGGAGCGCTCCCGCACGATGAAGCGGTAGGTGAGCCAGTGGCGCTCGGTGCCGTCGCGCGCGGGAACCATCATCTCGGTGATGCTCTGCTTGCCGGATGTCAGCACCGCCTCGTCGTCCCGGCGCGACTGCTCGGCGGAGGTCGCGGGCATCAACTCCACGTCGGCCACGTTGGACATGTCCGCGCCCACCGGGTAGCCGAAGAACCGGCTGTAGCGCGCGTTCACCCAGATGCGGCGGCCCCGCTCGTCCTTCATGAAGGCCATCGCGGGGATGTTGTCCATGAAGGACGCGAACAGCTCCTGCGACTCCTCCAGCGCGCCCATCGCCAGCGTGTTCTGCACCATCAACTCCTGACGCGCCTGGGCCTCGGCCGCGTTGCCCATGGCCGCGCCGAGCAGGCCCGCCATCAGCTCCAGCGTGCGCACGTCCCGGTCCTCGAACGTGTTCGGCCGCCGGCTGGTGACGTTGAGCGCGCCCACCGGGCGGCCCTCGCGCCACAGCGGAACGCAAATCATCGACCGCGCGCCCACGTGGCGCAGCGCCGTCACGTTGACCCGAACGTCCGCCTCCGAGTCATCCGTGCGCATCACCTCGCCCTGCAACAGGCTGGCGCCCGTGAGGCTGCCCTCCACCTTCAGCCGGAAGCCGATGAAGGGCGCCAGGCTGCCGGTGGCCACCAGGTAGGTCACCTCCTCGTCGGTGTCCGCCCCCAGCAGCGCCACCGCCGCGCCGTCCGCGCCGCACAGCACCCGTGAACGCTCGCACAGCAGCCGCATCAGCTCGTCGAGCCCGTAGCCCGCCATCGCCACGTCCGACTGCATCTGGATGATGGAGGCCAGCCGCGCCACCTCGCCCCGCGCCTCCGCCTCGGACGTCCGCCGCTGGCGCCGCGCCGCCACCCGCCGCTCCAGCAACAACCGCCGTGAGCGCACCTGCACCGGGGTGAAGGGCTCCACCAGGAACTCGTCCACGCCCGCGGCCAGCAGCGGCTCGAGCGCCGCGTCGGTGTCATCCCGCGCCAACCCCAGCACCAGCGGCTCCTCGGGACGGGCCCGCGTCCGCAGCGCGTCCAGCCAGCGCGCGTCCTCCACCAGGTCCGCCGCGTCCACCACCAGCACGTCCACGGGCCCGTGCCCCAGCGCCGCGCCGGCTTCCACCACGTCGGCGGTGATGAACACGGCCTGGCCCTGGCGCCGCAGCTCCTCCGCCACGGGGTGCCGGTCATCGGTGGTGAGACACAGGAACTTCATCCAGTCGCTCTGCTCCGGGGCCCCAAACACACGGGGTGAAAAATACTATGATTCTGTAGCACGGCATTTCCAGCCAGGGGCGTCTTGACGGGTGGGGGTCAGGCGCACCCCATGTCCGGTGGAAACATACTGGCAGGAGGGCAAACGGGTGGCCACCGGGTGACGCCAGGACGCTATCCTCCGCGCGTGCCGGGCATCCCTGGAGTCGTGGTCGCCGAGCAGCCGCATTACCTGCCGTGGGTGGACTTCCACGAGCAGTTGGCCCGCGCGGGGACCTTCGTCGTGCTGGACAACGTGCAGTGGCTGCGGCGCGGCTGGCAGCGGCGCACGCGGGTGGCCCTGCCCCACAACGTCCCCCAGCCC
>NZ_VHLB01000126.1:0-19688 GCF_006547365.1 Myxococcus sp. AB056
GGCCCTGGCACGGGTGCGCCTCCGGGCAGAGCCCCCGGTGGCGGATTCGGCGGACGCCCCGGCGGCTTCCGGCCATCCACGCCCCGGCCGCCCCCCACGCCCGAGCAGATTCAGGCGCTGGCGGTGCGCGAGCGCGTCCCCGCCCGCATCGCGAAGGGCGAGCTGGAAGGGAAGATGAAGTGCCGCATCTGGCGCAAGCTGCACGCCGAGGAGGCGAAGCGCTTCGACCAAGTGTACGAGCTGATGGGCCAGACGCCCAGCCTGTCCCTGGGTGACGCCTTCGGCGTGCTCCAGAGCGGCATGACGGTGGCCGAGTTCATGGCCCGCAAGGAGCGCACCCAGCGCAAGGCGGCCATCAAGCAGGCGCGCGGCGAGGTCGAAAACGCCGTGGTGGCGGACTTCCTGGCCGGGCTCATCAGCGACAAGGCAGAAGTCTCCGTGGTGCTGGCGGAGCGCTCCCTGCTGGACACGCTGCAGGCCGAGGAGCCCATCGCCTTCACGCTGGAGCGCACGGGCCGCCTGGAGAAGCTCCAGGTGGTGCTGCTGGCCCGGCGCACGGACTGGGAGCGGCTGCTGCCCGGTCTGGAGCGCGATGCCAAGCTGACGCAGAAGCCGTCCGCGGTGGCGCGTCAGCCGGACAAGCGCCCCCACTCGGACCCGCGCGCCTTCCTGGACCACATCGGGCAGACGGTGCGGATGGTGCTGCGCAACGGCATCACCCTCCAGCTTCCGCTGATGCGCGTGGGCCGGTTCGACCTGCTGCTGGGCGAGGAGGGCCACGAAGTCTTCGTCCCGCTCCACGCCCTGCTGCGCTTCGAGCCCGTCACCTCCACCTCCGACGAGAGTGCCCCCGCGGACGAGGCCTGAGGGCCATCCCTGCGGGGCGTACGCCCCACACCGCCGAGACATCCATGCGTCAGTTCATCTCCCGCATCATCAAGCCCTGGCTCGCCCTGGCCGCGACGGCCGCCATGGTGGGCATCACCCAGCAAGGGTGCACGAAGGACGCCGACGCGGCGAAGGCGCCCGCGGTCCCGGAGAAGCGGGAGAACGGCGTGCGCATCGTCGAGCTCTCCGTCACCGAGAAGGGCTACGAGCCCAGCCCGGTGAGCCTCAAGAAGGGCGAGCCGGTGAAGCTGGTGGTGACGCGCAAGACGGACCACACCTGCGCCACCGAGGTCGTCATGGACGGCTACGACATCAACACGCCGTTGCCGCTCGACCAGCCGGTGGAGATTGCCTTCACGCCGAAGGAGTCCGGCAAGCTGGTGTACGGCTGCGCCATGAACAAGATGATTTCCGGCGTTTTCATGGTCGACTGACGGACGCTGGTCGATTTCTAGGCAGCGCCGCCGAGAGGAGTAGTCTCCGCGGCCTGAATGGGCGGCGCGGCGGAGCTCTTCACCCGGCATGTGTTCCTCGACCTCGAAACCACGGGGTTGGATCCGCGCGTGGACGAGGTCATCGAGCTGGGCTGCATCTTCTTCGAGAACGGGCGCGAGGTGGAACGCTTCGCGCGCCTGTACTCGGCGTCGCGGCCCCTCCCCCTCACCATCCGGCGGCTGACGGGCCTGACGGACGCGGACCTCGAAGGGCATCCGCGCTTCGGCACCGACATCGCCGAGCTTCGCGAGAAGCTCTCCGGCTGGACGGTGGTGGCGCACAACGCGCCCTTTGAAAAAGGCTTCCTGCCGGACCTGCTGGGGCCCATCCGCGCCCCGGTGCTCGACTCGTGCGAGCTGATGCACTACCTGCACCCAGAGCTGCCCAGCCACTCGCTGGAGTCGCTGCTGCGCTGGGGCGGGCTGGCACTGCGCCAGCCGCACCGCGCGGTGTCGGACTGCGAGGCGGTGTACTCGGTGCTGGTGCACGCCATGGAGCGCTGCGTCCGCGAGGGCCGTGGCGATGACGTGGTGGACCTGCTCGCCGCGTTGGACCCGCGCAAGGGCGCGGAGCTGCGCCTGGCGATGGAGGGCGTGGGCCTGAAAGACGGCGCGAGCGGCGCGTTCGACTATGAGGAATGGCCGCTGGTGGACCTGCTGTCGCGTCTGGCCGCCGCGTGCCGTGAAGAAGCTGCGCCGCTGTCGCTGGAGGCCCAGGGCTTCCTTCGTGGGAAGCCGGAACGGCGGCGCGCGGGAAGCGCCACGGCGCTGCCCGAGCCAGAAGCGGATGCGCCCGTGCTCCCCGTGCGTCCGGACGAGGTCTCAGCGCTGCTGGGCGTTGGCGGCGCGCTGGAGCAGGCCGGTGAAGGATTCATGAGCCGGGCCGCACAGCTCGACGTGGCGCAGGCGGTGGCTCGGGCGCTGTCGGACGGCGGGCAACTCGCGGTGGAAGCCGGCACGGGCACGGGCAAGTCGCTGGCGTACTTGGCTCCCGCCGCCCTCTTCGCGGCGCGAAACGGACGCAAGGTCGGCGTGGCGCCGCACACCAAGACGCTCCAGGACCAGCTCCTGGAGAAGGACCTGCCTCGGCTTCACCGCGCAACGAAGGGCGCCTTCGGCTACGCACTGCTAAAGGGCCAGACGAACTACCTGTGCCGCCGCCGCGCGCTGGAAGCCACTCGGGTGGAGCCCGGCATGGGGCACTCCGCGCGCGCCCCCCGGGCGTATCTGCGTGCGTACCTGCGTCGCAGTGGCGAAGGAGACCTGGACCGCCTGAGCCACTGGTTCCGCGAGCGCTTCCCGGTGCTGATGGCGCTGGTGCCCGCCGTGCGCTCCGAGGCGTCGACGACGCTGGGCGAGAAGTGCCCACACTTCCACCGCTGCTTCTATCACTCGGCCGTGGCGCAGGCCCGTGAGGCGGACGTGCTGGTCATCAACCAGTCGCTCGCCTTCGCGTGGCCCGCGCGCTACCCGAAGCTGGACCACCTGGTCCTCGACGAGGCGCACGAGGTGGAGGATGTCGCCACCACCGCGCTGACGCTGGAGCTGTCGGACCTGGCCTTCCTCCGCCTCACCGAGCGGCTGCATGGCAGGGACGGACGGCGCGGCCTGTTCGCCGAGCTGCGCAAGGCGCTGAGCGCTTCGCGCCGGACGGAGACACGTTCGCTGATGGGCGAGGTGGAGGATGGCCTTCGCCGGTTGCTTGACGACGCGCGTGACCTCGGTGCGCGCGTGACGGAGTTGTGCGAGCCCACCGCAACAGCCGTGGGCGAGGACCCGGATGAAGGCGCGTACTCTCCGGAGCTGCGCATCACCGCGACCGTGCGCGCCCTGCCCGCCTGGGAGCCGGTACGCGAAGGACTGGAAGGCGTGCGCGGCGCGCTCCAGGCGCTGCATGTCCTGCTGTCCGTGCGCGTGCTGGCCGCCCTTCCTGAGCTGGCGGCTCGACAACCCGCGCTGGAGCGGGAGCTGTCAGGTGCCAACACCGAGCTTGGCGAACTGGCGGTGCTCGCGGGCGAGCTGTCCGGAGAAGCCGCGCCAGGACGGTGCTACGCGGCCACCGCGGAACCGAAGCGGCAGCGGTGGAGCTTGAGCGCCCAGCCGGTGGATGTCTCCGCCTACGTGTCGAAGGACTTCGCGGAGAGCAAGCGCACGCTGGTGCTCGCGTCCGCCACGCTGGGCACTGGCGACGGCTTCCCCTTCGTCCTCCGGCGCTTGGGTCTCGACGGGCGCGGAGGCCGACCTGCGCCCCGACTGGTCCGCGCGGCCACGCCCTTCAAGCTGCATGAGCAGGCGCTGGTCGTGCTCGTCACCGATGCGCCTCGTGCGCACGAGGAAGCCTTCGTGGAGTGGGCCTCGCTCCGGATTTCGGGCCTGGCACAGACGATGGGAGGCCGGGTGCTGGGGCTGTTTGCGTCGACGCGCCGCCTGGAGCGCGTGGGCACGAGCGTCCGCGGACGGCTGGACCCACTGGGCATCGAGGTGCTGCGGCAGTCACGCGGGCACAGCCGCTCGCTGGCGGCACGGCAGGAGAAGGACACGGGCACCGTGCTGCTGGGGACCAAGAGCTTCTGGCAGGGCGTGGACATCCCCGGTCGCGGCGTGGGCTGCGTGTTCATCGACAAGCTGCCCCTGGAGCCCGCCATGCGTCCGCTGGTGGCCGCGCGCGAGGAGCCCCTCTCTCGCAGCGGCGGCGAATACATGGGCTTCCTCCACTACCGGCTTCCCCGCGCCCTGCTGCAACTGCGCCAGGGCGTGGGCCGGCTCATCCGGGCGACGACGGACCGGGGCGTGGTCATCATCTCGGACCCGGGACACCCCAGCTACCGCGGCCACCTGATGAACGCACTGGAGGGCTATCGCGTCGAGGCGCTTCCGTGGGCCCAGGCGCGCCTGCGCATCCACGCGATGCTGAAGGAGACGGGACTCACCGTGGAGCCAGGACCCGCGCGGTCCTGGGGGTGAGCCCCGGAAGGGCTCAGTCTTCGAGCCGGGTGCGGTAGCGCGAATCCAGGGCGCGCAGCTCGTGGATGAGCTCGGGGGAAGCGCCCGTGCGCTCCGCGGCCAGGAGGACGTTCGCCAAGGTCCTCGCGTCCTCCTCGTTCTGCTCGCGGAGGCGCTGCACCATCTTCCGCGTGGCATCGAAGAGGTCCTGGAGGTCGTCGCCATCCCGGAGCCCGTGCTGGGGTGGACGCAGCCGGCCGTCGTGGACCTCCTGCACCATGCGGCGGATGCGGAAGAGCGGGCCCGCCACCTTGTGCGTCACCACGATGGTCCCCAATCCCACCACCGCGATGAAGGCCACCAGAAAGCCCCCGAGCGCCCACCAGGTGAGCTTCTGCTGCCGCTCCAGCTCAGCGCGTTGGGCAACGATGGCGGCACGCTCGGCCTCGTAGGCCGCGTCGATGGCCCCTGCCTTCTCGCGGAAGCTCGCCTCGAACGTGGGGTCGTCCATCCGAGTCAGCAGCTCATTGGAGAGCGTGGCGCCGGACAGCTCGCGGCTGACCTCCGCCGCGCGGGAGCGGGCTTCCACCGCCGTCGCCGTCTCGCGCATCAGCGCCTGCGCGCCTCTCACGAGGAATACGCCCAGCAGCGCCGACAGCACGAGCGTCACCGAGACGATGTACGCCGTCAGCTTGAGCTGGAAGCCCGTTTCGAGAAGGAAGTTGCGCCAGCGCCGCTTGGCTGGCGTCAGGGGCGCCGTGGTCGTCGTCATGTCTCGCTGCTCCACTCGAAGGTCTCCGCCGCTTCCTCCACCGCGCGAGGTACCAGCGCCTTGAGGAGATCGCCAGGCTGAGCGCCCGCGGCATTCACTTCCACCTGCCCCATCAGCGACAAGTCCGGGTAGGTGAGGCACACCAGCGCCACCCGTAGTCCGCCGCCGTCCGTCGCATGAAGCTCCGGGGTGATGCGGTAGCCCCGCACCCGAAGCTTCTTCAGCGTGCCCTTCGCCGCCGCCTTCGTCTCCTTCGCGGGCGCAAGCTGGGCCCCGCTCCGCATCAGCCGCGAGCGAAGCCGCGCCTCCGTCGCCTTCACCAGGTCGGCGGGGAGCTTGCCCGTGCGGTCCTTGACCGCCTCGAGATGCACGTAGAAGCGCGGCGGGCGGGACTGGTACTCCTTCAGGGCCCCCACGGCCTCGCGCACCGCCGTCTGGACCGACGCGTCCGCGTCCGCCTTGTGGGCCTGGAGGCAGTCGAGCCCGCCGGGCTCCAGCAGCTTCGCCAGCCCCTTCGCCGCGGCCGCGCGCACCAGCTCGCTCTCGTCCTTCAACCCGTTACACAGCAGCGGCACGGCCTCCGGGTCCTCCGTGGCGCCGAGCACCAGCGCCGCCTGCGAGCGCGAGCGCGGGTCCTTGCTCTTCTGGAGCTGCTTGCCCAGGAAGGCAATACGGGAGTCACCCTGAGCCAGGGCCGCGCAAGGCGCGAGGAGCAACAGGACGAGGGCGGAGGAAAGCAGCTGCATGCGCAGGGAAGGAGTCCGGAGAGTCTAACGCCGTCTGACGATTGGCGAACAGTTGCATGGCCTTGCACATGGAAGACAGTGGGTCATGGCGACTCCCGCCCGGAGGGCCGTCCCCGCCTCTGTCAGCCCGGGTGTCTGTTCAGACCTGGGGATGCGCTGGGAAGGACACAGCGCGGGGGCGCGAACCCGGACGGCATGTCCACGGCACAGCGGCTCGGGCTCGGCCCCTGAGGCCCCCACAACCGGTGCCTCCCACCTCCTCCACGGCAGCAGGACTGGCAGGAATCGAGCCATCCGCTCGGGGATGTGGCCTTCATGGGGTAATGTGCGCGTCTCCAGGAGGGCTCACCAGGTGTCTTTCACGTCCCGGTTGGAAGGTCTGCTCCAGAACGTGGGGTTGGGCGGTATCGTGGGTGAGGTGCGCGCGCGCCTCGGACTCAAGGAGTCCCGAGACACAGCCGCGCCCCGGGCCTCGGACTTCCCGTCACCTCCTCCCCGTGGCGCCACGCAGCAGACCGTGGTCGAGCGCACGCCGCGTCCCAGGCCAGTCGTCTCCCAGCCGTCCGACGACGCGCCGCCGGAGCCGACCGTGGCAGAGCGCACTCCGCCGCGTGGTGCGGTAACCACCGACGCTGTCGCACC
The DNA here is from genome assembly GCF_006547365.1 of Myxococcus sp. AB056. NCBI lineage: Bacteria > Pseudomonadati > Myxococcota > Myxococcia > Myxococcales > Myxococcaceae > Myxococcus > Myxococcus sp. AB056. The sequence continues at coordinate 6,486 of NZ_VHLB01000126.1, forward strand.
TGCGGCTGCCCAGGCCGCTACGCCTGCGCCTGCCCGAAAGGTGACGGCGAAGGCGCCTCGCACGGGGGCGAAAAAGAAGAAGCCCGCAGCACGGCAGGCGCAGAGCAGCACGGGAGCCAAGTCGGAGAAGCGGGCGGCCCGCCCGACTACGAAGGCCAAGAAGCGAGCGCGCCCCGCGAAGGAGACCGCTTCGCCCGCGACCGGGAATGGCAGCACGGCTGTGGACCAGTTGCTCTCCGCGCTGCACAGCCATCCGCGGCAGCAGGAGTTCATCTCGGCGGGCAAGCAGAAGGACCAGCTCGTGCGGTCACTCATCCCCCTCTATCTCGCACGCTCGCTGGATGCGGAGTTCGAGGTGACCTCTGGAACGACGTCGCGCTTCTGGGGGGAGCTGGGTGTCACCTACGCCGCGCCGAACGCGGCCAAGGCACTCCGCCTGCACGGTGGTTACGCGCAGGACACCCAGAAGGGCAAAGCCATCACGGCTCGGGGCGTCCAGTACGTGGAAGAAATGCTGAGTCGTTTCGGGAACGCCTCTTCGGGTACCTGAATGGCGAGCAGCCGCGATGGAAAGCAGAGCGAGGGGCGCTCCGTCTTCAGCTCGCCCCATTCCACCGAGCAGACTCAAGCCAGCCGCTCGATCAGTTTTTGGTCATCGCCCTGGATCATGCGCCGCAACGCACAGCGCCCAGTACGTCACCCTGCGTGGCATGCATGGTAAGGCAGGCGGTGTAGGCCATGAGCCAGACGACGTCCACCGGGAGCCTGGGTGCGCCCCTGCGAGGCTAGGCCTGATGCGTTCTCGGGTGTTTGCGATTTCGTAAGGGAGCCTCATGAGAGTGAGGCGCGGTGCGGCCAAGCTCCGCCGTTCAGCCGGGGCGCCGTGCACTGCGGGGACTGAGGAGGCCAGCAGCGAAGGAAGGGCCGACAAGCCCTCAGTCGGTGTGACCGATCCCGCCTGTCGTCGGAGGTGACGACGTAGCGGTAGTCCTCCTTAAGGAGATTGTCCTCGTCATCGCAGTGCTGCTGGCGCACCAGCAGCAGCAGGCGCGCTCCGGGAAAGTCCACCTCGCCGGGTGCTAGCGCGTGTGCCCACAACTTGCGCACCACCGACTTGCCGTGCGCCCGAACCTCGGTGCGCGAGCGGGCCGGCCATTGCCTGGCGGCGATGGCCCGCCTAGCGTACTCGTGGAGGATGGGCTGGTTGCCCATCAACCCGAAGCAGCAGTACTTGCCGGCCTCTCGTACCAGGGCTGCATTCGGTGCGACCGACAGCCTCGCATCGGCTGTCACGACTCCGAAGTGCTCGCCATACGCCTACGCCACTCGTGGGGAAAACTGCCGAAAGGCCGGAGACTCCCCCGCCTTGGCGCCGAGGAAATCCAGGCCCAGGCCGGGTGCCGCCATCGCGCTGGTGAACACCGCCCGCCGCGACCCCAGCCTCCAGAGGTCGCCCCCCTCCTCGTCGTTGGCAACGGCCTCCAGGCCCTTCACCTCGCCCTGGTGCGTCGTCCACAAACTCCTGCCGTCCATGCGCACCACGCCTCAGCGGAAACGCCGGGCGAAGGGTGTTCAGGTCCTCCAGCACTTCCGCCGCTTGGTCCCTCAATGTCTCGCGCAGACCGTCCGTCCGCTGCTTCTCCTGCAGTCGCCAGAGCTTCGAGCCCACCACCAAGCGTGGCAGCCCCAGCCGCTTTCGTGTCCGGGCTCCCACAGCCCCGGCCAGCTGCGCGGCCTGCTCCATCCCCTTCTTGCCCGCCGCGAAGGCCGCCACCACCAGTCCCAGGCGCCCATGACGCATGCCTCGCGGGTCGCGTGGGTCTGTCACCCATTCATCTCACGGCAGGCGCGCCTGTCGCAGTAGGCGACGCTGCTATCCTCGCGCCCCATGCTCGACTCATTCTCGCCCCGAGCCGCTCTGGTCGCGAAGCCGGACACAGGGGGGGGATGGGGCTCGCCGACCCCATCCCTGTGCCTTCTGCCACGAAGCGAGCTTCGTGCACATCTCTCCCACCGGGTGAGGCGAACAGCGGGAGCACCCGTCGGGTGGTGCACGAATCCTGTCACCCATTGCGCACGCAACCCCGCGGCCTGACAGCCCTTCTTCAATCCCTCACTCGCGAAAACGCATCAGTCCTGCCGCTCAAGGCCCACCAGCAGGGGACGTAACAGGAAATGGGCAAGTGCACCTAACCATGGTGCCGCAGACTTCCCGTCCCTCACCACATGCCCATCTCCACTTTCCATACCCCTCTACCCCTCTGATGTCTTCGGCAGTCCCACCAACTCGAACACGCGTCTCAGTGCCAATTTCAACCACGCATTCGGCGCCCCCTTCATGGACTGACCAGAAGCACTTTCCACCAGGAATTTCGGGTTCATCAACTCCACTATCTTCGACAACTTCTCGGGATGCACACGCCCCCCAGAACACCAACAACAACCACAGACATCGCATCATCTTCAGGCCTCAGCGATAGCTTTCGCAGCACACTTAGTCCCAACATCAGGAACTGCTCTCCCAGTCTGTTCTCGGCAGTGATGGGCGGCCTCATGAAGAACGGTCGAAGCCAACTCCGAAGCGGACAAAGGAGGTGAGCAAAGGGCCTGGTAAAATTCCACTTTGAAGCAACCCCTTGGGGTTCGGGTCGAGCACCCATTCGACTCCTGCCTATTGCACATCAAGTTTGGGACGATGAACTCTGGCTCTGAGCCACCTAGGACTTTGCAGATATCGCTCCTGCCAAGACTTCAATTCATCAACATCTACAAGCCTCCCCAGGACGCCCGGTCGTCGAGCCCGCTTCCAGCCCTCTCATTGGCCTCCTTCATTGCTTCAGACCAATTCGTACATATCCCCCTTCAGTACAAACAACCCTGCTGGTTCCGTATCGTACAGTGGATTGTTCAGCGCATCGGCGTATACCGGAACGCTCCCCTTCGCCACCAAGCCGATGTAGCCAGGAGCCTGTGGCGGTAACGAGATTGGGAGCAAGGCCAGACGAGACACATCGGCCCGCCGCGCGGTCGCGGCAGATGGCTACGCGGCCACCGCGAGTCAGCGCTTGCGGAGGTTGTGGGTGGCACAGATGAGGCCTCCCTCCCGGGCGGCATTCAGGCCTCGTCGCAGCAGGGCGCGTGGAGTTGCCCCCGTCAAATCGGACGACTCAGGTGCCGCCGAATCAGACAATGAGGTCACACGCGAGCACGGAACCTGGGCAACAAGCCTTGGTCCCATCGAAGTCGCCTGGCCCTCCGAAAACGTCCTGCCTCACTCCAGTGGCAGTCCGTGTACTCGACTGACGACACGCTACGGCCGCCAGCCTTCCGGGCAGTCACGGAACCTGCATCCCTCACCCGTGGATACCGTCACGCAGTCAACGAAAGTAGGCCACGCGAATCGAAGCACCGAGCCTCCAATACGCCAATGACTCACGGCGAGAGGGCTGGACAAAGCCGAGCGCCATCCGTGGTCCGTGACAACGGTACGGCTTCACCTGCCGCTCAAGCACACGCCGGTCAGGTCGCCCGTCTGGCGGGAATCCTTGGAGCCGAAACAGCGAGGGCGATGTTGGCGCCCACGTCTCACACCTGATGTGCCGCCGGTATCGCCCTGCCCCCACAGCCCGCGTCCCGCTGGCCCCCGCCCGGGCCACCAACCGGGTCAGTCCGGGGTTCCCGGGGTCGTCCGGCACCTCATGCAACCTCCAAGAACTCCTGCGAAGCCGCCTCTTGTGGCATATACCCACACCATGCCTTCCGCCCTGACCGCCTCCGAGATCCGCGAGGCGTTCCTCAAATTCTTCGAGGAGCGCGGCCACCGCCGTGTGGCGTCCTCCTCCCTGGTGCCCGCCAACGACCCGACGCTGATGTTCACCAACGCGGGCATGGTGCAGTTCAAGGACGTCTTCACCGGCCGTGAGACGCGCGACTACCGCCGCGCCACCACGTCGCAGAAGTGCGTGCGCGCCGGCGGCAAGCACAACGACCTCGACAACGTCGGCTTCACCGCCCGGCACCACACGTTCTTCGAGATGCTCGGGAACTTCTCCTTCGGCGACTACTTCAAGGCCGACGCCATCGCGTATGGCTGGGAGTTCGTCACCCGGACGCTCGGCCTGTCCACCGACCGGCTCGCCGTCACCGTGTTCAACGGCGAGGGCGGCACCCCCTGGGACGAAGAGGCCTACGAGCTGTGGAAGAAGCAGGGCGTCCCCGCCGAGCGCCTCTACAAGCTCGGCCTCAAGGACAACTTCTGGGCCATGGGCGACACCGGCCCCTGCGGCCCCTGCTCCGAAATCCACTACCACCAGGGCGACGACATCCCCTGTGTCGAAGAGGCCGAGGGCAAGAAGTGTCAGGGCGTCGCCTGTGACTGCGACCGCTGGCTCGAAATCTGGAACCTCGTGTTCATGCAGTTCGAGCGCAAGGAGAAGGACGGCCCTCTCATCCCCCTGCCGAAGCCGTCCATCGACACGGGCGCGGGCCTGGAGCGCATCGCCTCCGTCGTCCAGGGCAAGCGGTCCAACTACGAGACGGACCTCTTCCAGAACATCCTCGCCACCGTCAGCGAGCTGTGCGGCAAGCCCTACTCGCAGGAGTCCGGCGCGTCCCAGCGCGTGGTCGCGGACCACAGCCGCGCGGCGGCGTTCCTCATCTCGGACGGCGTCCAGCCCTCCAACGAGGGCCGCGGCTACGTCCTGCGCCGCATCATGCGCCGCGCCATCCGGCACGGCACCCAGCAGCTGGGCCTGGAGGACGTCTTCTTCTTCAAGGTCGTCGACCGCGTCATCGAGCTGATGGGCGACGCCTACCCCGAGCTCCGGGAGAGTCGCACCTTCGTCCTGGAGGTCTGCCGGCACGAGGAGACGAGCTTCCGCCAGACGCTCAGCCGCGGCCTCAAGCTCATCGAGGAGGAGCTGTCCGAGCTGCAGAAGGCCGGCGGCAAGCAGCTCTCCGGCGACGTCGTCTTCCTGCTCCACGGCACCTACGGCTTCCCGTGGGACCTCACGCAGATCATCGCCCGGGAGCGCGGCCTCGACGTGGACCTGGTCCGCTTCGAGGAGCGCCTCAAGGAAGAGGCGGACAAGAACAAGTTCGCGGGCTCTGGCGACAAGGCCACGGGCGAGGTCTACCTGAAGCTGGCGGAGCGGCTCGGGACGACGGAGTTCCTCGGCTATGAGGGCGAGGGACACGAAGGCGAAGGCAGCATCCGGGCCATCGTCAAGGACGGCGCCGAAGTCACGCAGGCCACGCAAGGCGACACGGTGGAGCTGGTCCTGGACCGCACGCCCTTCTACGGCGAGTCCGGTGGCCAGATGGGCGACACCGGCCGCATCGTCGGCCACGGCGGCAAGGCGGTGGCCAAGGTCACCGACGCGCAACGCCCCGTGCCGGGCCTCGTGGTCCACTCGGTGGAAGTCTCCGAGGGCACCTTCAAGGTTGGCGACATGGTCCAGGCCGGCGTGGACTCGGAGCGCCGCAAGTCCATCCGTGCGAACCACTCCGCGACGCACCTGCTCCACAAGGCGCTCAAGCTCGTGCTTGGTGAGCACGTGAAGCAGGCGGGTTCCGTCGTAGCGCCGGACTACCTGCGCTTCGACTTCGCGCACTTCTCGCCCGCCACGTCCGCGCAGCTCGAGCAGGTCGAGGACCTGGTCAACAGCTGGATTCGCGACAACGCGGGGGCCGAGACGCGCATCATGAGCCTGGAGGACGCGAAGAAGTCCGGCGCCGTCGCCATGTTCGGCGAGAAGTACGGCGAGACGGTTCGCGTCGTCACCGTACACCCCGAGTCCACCGAGCTGTGCGGCGGCACCCACGTGCGCCGCAGCGGTGACATTGGCCTGTTCAAGATTGCCAGCGAGAGCGGCGTAGCGTCCGGCGTGCGCCGCATCGTCGCGCTGACGGGCATCGGCGCGCTCCAGTACGTCCGCGAGCAGGAGCACGAGCTGCGCAAAGTGGCCGAGCTGCTCAAGTCGAACCCGAAGGAAGTCTCCAAGCGCGTCGAGGCGACCCAGAAGCGCGTGAAGGAACTGGAGCGCAAGGTCGAGGAAGTGGCCGTCAAGGCGCAGACGGCCAGCAGCAAGGACCTGCTGGAGCAGGCTCGCGATGTGAATGGCATGAAGGTCCTGGCCACCCAGGTGGACGCAGCGGATGACAACGTCCTGCGCGGCATGGCGGACCAGCTCCGTGACCGCATCCGCTCGGGCGTGGTCGCCATCGGCGGCGAGAAGGACGGCCGGGCCATCATCCTGGTCGCGGCCACCAAGGACGTCGTGGCCAAGGGCATCAACGCCGGCGCGCTGGTGCGCGAGATGGCCAAGGAAGTCGGCGGCAAGGGCGGCGGCAAGGCCGAGATGGCCCAGGCTGGCGGCCCTGATGCCTCGAAGCTCCCCGCGGCGCTGGAGAAGCTGTACGAGTTGGTGAAGGGCGTGGGCACCGCGTGATGAACCACCGGGCCTCCGCTTCCGTGGCACTCCTGGCGGCCGCCCTCGTCCTGGGTGGCTGCAAGGAGGAGTCCGTGCCTGACTACGCGGGTACGGGTGACGACCGGACGCTTCAGAAGCTCCGCCAGGAAGTGGACCGGGTGAACCAGGGCGGCCGTCCCTCCCAGGGCCCCGAGGCCACGCGCGGAGACCCGAACGCGAACCTCGCGGGCCTGGCCGCGGGTATCAACGTCCCCACCGAACGCGCATGGGAGCTTCCCGCCCCCAACGACGCCGTGCGCCTGGAGACCCTGTCCGTGAAGCTCACCGGACTGGACGCGTCGCACTCGGTGAAGGGCTCGGGGAAGGTGAGCTTGACCTCCGAGGACCTGTTCTTCCGCGTGCAACTCATGACGCAGAACGTGGGCGGCGCGCCGCTCACCCTGGACCTGGACGGGGCGAAGCTCTTCGGGGCTGAAGGCCAGTCGTACACCGTGGCCCGGGATGCCCAGGTCGTCGGGGGCACCCGGCCCCTTCGGCGCACCTGGGCTCCAGACGAGCGCACCGACGTGGTCCTCCTGTTCGAGCTTCCTCCGGAGGCCCTTCGGGACGACGGGCTACACCTGTTGCTTCAGGGCTCCGGGGGGGATGTGCGGATTCCCTTGAAATGAGCGGGACAGCGTCCAAGCTCCTCCCGCTTCGCATCCGCCTCCCGTACACGACGGAGGAGGAGTTTATCGACAAGTACGGCTCGAACGTGGCGCGCGGTGGCGTGTTCGTTGCCACGCGCGCCATGAAGCCCGAAGGTACCGGGCTGGCGTTCGAGTTCGTCCTAGCCGATGGGACACGCCTGCTTCGCGGCGAAGGCGTCGTCGTGAAGGCCCAGGTGGACGCGATGGGCGGGCGTACCGGCATGACGGTGCGCTTCGTGAAGCTGGACGCAGCAAGCAAGGCGCTCATCGACCGGGTGGTGTCGAAACGTACCGGAAGCGTGGAGCCACAAGCTCCCGCCCAGGTCACGCCCCCTCTTCCGGCCCCTGCTCCCGCGCCCCCTCCGGGACTCGTTCGCCGCACACCCGGCGCGAAGGTTTCGAATGCGGTGCGTGCCTCGATTCCCCCCTGCGAACCCTCGCGGGAGGAGCCGCGCGCCGAAGGCACGCCGACGGGAGTTCCTGACACGGTAGCTGCCAACGGAGCCGCTCTCGCGAGCACGGTGGCGGTGCCGGAACTCACGCCCAGTTCCGAGGCTGCTACGGCGGATGATGACGCACGTGCGGAAGTGCCGGACTCCGGCACGGCGGCTCCGTCCTCCGAGTCCGAGCAAGTGCCGGATGAGCCTGCGCCCAGCACGGACGCGCATGCCGTGACCGGTGAGGCGGACACGGGCCCACTTGATGCCTCTGACGCGCTCAGCGGGAGTGCTTTCACTGATTCAGGGGCTCCGAGCACACAAGACGCGGACGCGCGGCCGGGACCTGTCGCTCCGCGCTTTGAAGCTGATTCGAGTGACGGGCTCGACTTCGCCATCACCGCGAGCCTCGCGGCGTCCGAGGATGAAGGTGGCAATGCGAATGCCGTAGCCGAGCGACACGGCCTCGGTGAGCCCGCCAAAGCGCCTCTTCTCCCGGAGGATTCGTCAACCGACGCCGGCACTGCGCCGACAGCTACCGCGACTCCGGACCTGACGACGAAAGCCTCCGACGCACTGGCCTCGAACGAGCCAGTGGAGCCGCCTCAAACGCTGCTTCGTGTCCCGCCCGCGCTGGAGACAGGCGACGATGCGCATGCAGCAGCCGAGCCCTCCGCGTCCGCGCTCCCTGTATCCCCGCCTGGTCCTGGTGGACCGGCGCCCGCTGAACTCGACGAAGCCGTCGGTGACGAAACTTCCGCCCCGGCGACGGATGCAGATGCAGCGGCGCCCCACGGAGCATCTGTCTCTCAGGCGAACACCCCAATCGGCGCGGAAGCTGGCACGCCTGCAACGACGGAAACCTCCGCGACGACGCCAGTTACGGGCACCGCTCCCGCCAACGAAGCAGCCACGGAACCCTCCGCGACATCTGCGACCACGAACTCCGAGCCCTCCGCCAAGGGCAGCGATACATCCACGATTCGAGCAACCGCAGAGGCATCGACCACAAGCGTCGAGCCCGACACCGACGAGGGCAACGAAACAGCCCCGACATCCTCCGGGACGGCGGCGCCCGCGAGCGAAACGCGCGATGCCAAAGCAGGCGACGCATCACCGACTGAAACGCCAACTGCCACTTCGACCACAAGCGTCGAGCCCACCGTCGAGGCAGGTCACGTAGCATCCCCGGAGGCGTCCGCGACGGCCGCGCGCCCTCGTGCCCAGTCCGACGCCGAAGCAGGCGACGCATCCACCACGCAGCCCCCCGCCGCGACGTCACCACTGAGCGATGCGCCCGTCGCCGAGGCAAGCAACGAGGCAGCTACCGAGCCCCAAGCAGCAGCACCAACCACCGAAAAAAGTGGCCCGGGTGTCGCGTCCGAATCTACGACGACGACCAACACGGATGACCCGTCTGGCAGTGCTCCCGGCGAGGCATCATCCGCACGGACGATTGCCGCGCTCCCGCGCGCACCTGGCGTCGACAAGACGGCGCCCTCCGCTCCGGGTGCGAAGTCCGCTGAGCGTTCGCAGGACGCCTCCACATCAGGTGACACACCGCCCCAGGCGGCAGCCAGTGCAGCCCCCTCGGCCGAGTCGAGTCCACCACCAGAGCCGACACACGCGACTGCCGAACCGCATGAGCGCACCGCCGCTCCCGAAAGCGTGCGCCCCGGCGTGGCCTCGGATGAAGCTTCTCTGTCCAACACGGAAGCAGCCCCAGCCCGTACCGAATCCGAGCCCACGCCCACCGTCCCTCAGGACGCGGACGTGCCACGCAACCGCCGGCGTGCCCTGCTCGAAGTCCCCCTTCCCCAGCCGGCCTCGACGCCCGCGCTCCCCGAGGTCGTGCTGGGCATCGACCTGGGCACTTCACATGCGCGCGTCGCCGTCGTCCAGGACGGGATGCCCAAGCTCATTCCCCTCCCTGGCACCAACACCACGGACCTTCCCGCACTCATCGCGGTGAACGGCACCGGCGACCTCGTCGTCGGCGCCACGGCTCAGACGGAAGGCCAACGTGCCCCCCGCCGCACCATCTCCGGTCTCAAGCGGCTGCTGGGCCTGAAGCCGCGTTCTCCGCAACTTCGCTGGCTCGCCCCGTTGCTCCCCTTCCCCGTCACCACGGACACGAATGGGGACTCCGCCGTGGAGGTCCGAGGCCGCGTCATCTCACCCACGCTCTTCACGGCCATGCTGCTTCGCGAGCTGAAGCATGCCGCCGCGACGCACCTGGGCCGCAAGGCAACCCGCGCCGTCATCTGCGCCCCCACGCACTTCACCGACCGCCAGTGCGCGGCCCTTCGCGAAGCCGCCACGCTCGCGGGGCTCGATGCCCAGCGCATCCTCATCGCCCCCGCGGCGGCGGCGCTCGCGTACGCACATGGCCGAGGGCTCGCGCGAAAACGCGTGCTCGTCGTGGATCTGGGTGGTGGCGGTCTCCAAGTCTGCGTGGTGCAAGTCACAGGCGATGACCTCGAGGTCATTACCACCGGAGGCGACGCCACCCTCGGCGGTATGGACTTCGATGCGCGCATCGCCGAAGCCATCGCCAGCGACCTCTCGGAACAGGGCGTGCCCAAGCCGGACCATCCCTTCGACTGGGCCCCCCTGCGCACCGCCGCCGAGTCCACGAAGGTGGCCCTCTCCAGCCAGGAGCAGGTGGACGTCACCCTCCCCTCGGGAACCGTGCCCCCCATCAACCGGGAGCGAGTCGAAGCCCTCACCGCCGACCTCGCCCAGCGCGTCACCACCGTGGTCCGCGACGTGCTCGAATCCAACGCGCTCTCCCCCCAGGGGCTGGACGCGGTGCTCCTCGTCGGCGGGCAGAGCGCCGCGCCCCTGGTCCGCCGCCGGCTCGAAGAGAGCCTGGGCGTGAGCGTGCGCGACGACGTGGACACTCGAGGCAGCGTGGCCCTGGGCGCCGCGCTGCTCGGACAGGGGCTCCTGCTGGCCGCGGCCGGCAAGCCCGCGGCCACTGTCTCCGAGGTGCTGTCCTCGCCGCTCGCCGTCGCCGAGCGCGGTGGCACCTTGCGCCGCGTCCTCGACCGGAACACCCGCCTACCTGCCACCAAGACGCTGGTGCTCCCCACTGTACCGGGTCCACTCGAGCTGGCCCTCTTCCAGGGGGCAGCCACGCAGGCGTCCGACGCCGAGTACCTCGGCCGGCTCACCCTCAACGTGGAGCGCGCGGGTGAGGTGGAACTTCACCTCACGCTCTCAGTCGATGGGGCCCTGTCGCTCGAAGCCACCCTGCCTGGCGTGAAGCGGCACGTGGTGTCTCTGGCCACGGAGCACTTGGATGACGCGACCTTCGACGCGCTCATCGCCCGCTCGCCGCTGGTCCCTGAGCCGGAGCGACGCCCGGGTGGCGTGCTGTCCGGACTGAAGAAGCTCTTCGGCCGCCGCTGAGCCCCTCCTCGCTCGTCCGCGCACAAGTCACGGCGTCCTTCGCCCCGTGGGCCGATGCGCCCGCGGCCATCCAGGCCACCGTGCGTCCCTGCGGCTCTCTCTGTAGACGTGGCGACAGATGGCCAGCTTTCCGGTGACTGATTTTCCGGGGAGGAATGCGATGCGACGTTCGATTGTGGGTGGAGTCGCCACGGCGGCGCTGGGCATGGCGGGACCCGCCTTCGCCATCGAGGCACAGCAGGTGGGCGAGCGGCTGCGCGTCGAGGAGCGGCCGCTGGTAGGCGTCGACGTCCGGCTGGGCCTCGGCGACTTCACCGGCGACCTCGGCAACAACACCCAGGTGGGCCCGCTGCTGGGCATCAACGCCAGCGCCTATCCCTGGCAGTACGGCGGCGTCGAGGTCGGCTACGAAGGCCAGCGCTTCCCCATCGACGACTCGCGCCTGCGCAACAACGGCGATGGCGAAGGCGTCTGGCGCCACAACGCCACCCTGCTCGCCAAGGCGGGACCGCTCATCGACGAGAAGTGGCGCCCCTTCGTCGGCGCGGGCGTCGGCCTGAGCTACCTCAACCCCTCGGACGGCGCGGACCGCTTCTACAACAACGACTGGCAGACGGAGCTCCCGCTGGCCGCGGGCCTGGACTACCGCTTCGGCAACATGGTGGCCGGAGCGCGCGCCACGTACCGGTTCGTCGGCGGGGAGGGCCTCCTCCGAAACCCCGTCACCAACGCCGACGAGAAAGGCAGTCTCTTCAACGGCAATGTGATGATTGGCGGGCAGTTCTAGCCCGCCCCCACGTCACAGGCTGAAGCCGTCCAGCAGCGCCTCGGGGCGGGGATTCTTCTCCCACGCCTCGAGCACCGCCACCGCGGGCGAGCGCCCCGACGCGGCCACCGCGTCCAGCGCGTCCAACAGGGGCGCATCCTGCGCATCCAGCCGCATCAAGCCCCGGCGGGAGATGGCCAGCATCTCCGCCGCCAGGCGGTGCAGCTCCTGCGAACCCAGCCGGCCGCCCAGTCCCTCGCGCCGCGCCGTGTCATGGAAGGCCAGGTGCTCGGCGTAGGTCAGCTTCGGCAACAGGCGCTCGGCCTCCTCCAGCGCGGTGGCGTCGTACAGGATGCCGCGCCAGAGGGCGGCGAGCGCTCCCGTCATCGCGGGATTCACACAGTCCGCGCCGCGCACCTCGATCACCGTCTTCAGCCGCACCTCAGGGAAGAGCGTGGACAGGTGGTCAGTCCAATCGTTCAGGTCGGGCGGCTTGCCCTCGAAGCCCTCCTTCATCAACTGCCGGAAGGTCAGCTTCGGGTACAGGTACTCGTTGTTGCGCCGCAGGAAGAGCAGCGGCGCGTCCAGCGCCCACTCCACATAGGCGCGATACGAGAACGAGCCGTCGAAGAACGCGGGCAGGTAACCACATCGCGTGGGGTCCACCTCGTCCCAAACGCGGTTGCGGAAGGACAGGTAACCCGACGGCTTGCCCTCCACGATGGGGCTGTTGGCGTACAACGCATTCATCAGCGGGGCGAGCCGCGCCACCACCACCGTCTTGCGGACACAGTCCGCCTCGTCCGCCCAGTCCAGGGACACCTGGCCAGTGGACGTCATCAACATCATGTTCAGCGCCAGCCGGCCGCGCTCCGGCAGCGTGCGGCGCATGATGAGGTAGCGCGTCTTCGGCATCCACGGCATCTGCGCCGTCGTACCGAAGGGGCGGTAGCCCAGGAACACGAGCCGCAAGCCCAGCTCCTTCGCGGCGGAGGACACCTCCGACAGGTGCGTCAGGTTCTCCGCATGCGCCTCGCGCGCGGTGACGAAGGGGCTTCCGGACAGCTCCACCTGGCCGCCGGGCTCCAGGGAGATGGTGGCGCCACCGCGCTGCAGCGCGATGACGGGCGACTCCGGCGTCTCCCGGAACGGCGTGTAGCCCGCCGAGGCCACCCGGTTCAGCAGCGCGCCGACGCCCCGCTCACCTTCATAGGTCGGAGGCTCCGCGGCGCCCACCGGGTAGAGGAACTTCTCATGCTCGAGCCCCAGACGGTGCGCACCGCTGGGCTTCTCGGCGGCTCGGAATCCAGCCAACAGCATGTCGACGGAGGAGATGGGCTCTGAGGCCGCGCGCTTGAGGTCGAGTGACATGGGCGCGCCCTATATAACCTAGACCTTTCGACCCGCCCGGATTTGCGCACTGGCCTTTATGAGCCCACATTCCACCCTCCCCACCATCTCCCCCC
>NZ_VHLB01000127.1:0-19419 GCF_006547365.1 Myxococcus sp. AB056
GGCGGGGCGGGCTCACGGGGACTTCGTCCACCGGGTCCCGGAGCTCCGCGATGGCCCGCAGGTCCGGCTTCGACATCTTCCGCGGCTTCAGCGTGTGCGTCGCCGCGTGCAGTTCCACCCGCTGGCCAGGACCGACCTGCCGCGGCGGCTGACCTTCCGCCTCGACGCGGACCTGCCCTTCCGCGACGGCCACGGCGGCGCCGTCCTTCGTGCGCTCCACCGTGAAGACAGTGCCCACCACGAAGACGCGCAGGCCCGCCACTTCCACCATGAATCCTTGGCGCGCCGTGTGCGAGGCCTCGACGGACAGGCGTCCCTTGTTCACGGTGAGGTGCACATCGCGCGACTCCGCGCGGGACAGCTCCACCTCCGAGCCCGCCGACAGCCGAACGCGGCTCTCATCCGGCAGCCGAAGCAACGCACTGGAGCGCGCGGGCGTCCGCACCGCCACGCCTGAACGCAGCCGCATGCCGGGCTTGAGCGCGCGCTCCGCGCCTCCCGCCTCGCGCAGGATGGCACCCGCGACGGCGACCCGTTCCGTCTCCGTGGTGGCGTCGGGCTTCTCCGCTGCATTCGTGGGGACAGACGGCTCGCTGCCGGCCGCGATGTGAGCAGCGGACTCCGGCGCCGGGGGCACCGTGGGAACCGCGTCACCTCCGTTCGACGGAACGGCGGCACCCGACGCAGGAGCAGCGGGTGCATCCCCCCGAGCCACGTGCGCTCCGCTCTCATCCATTGCCCGGGGAGCGCGAACCATCCAGAACGCCAGCATCGCCGCGCAGACGCCCGCGAGCGCCACGACCCACGGCCAGCGGGTGCTGGGCGCGCTGCGCACCATGCGCCGAGCCGCTTCCGCGCGAAGCCCTTCGCTCATGGCGTCCGTGCGCGGCGCGGGCAGGGTGCCGCGGCCCTCCTGGAGGACGGCGCGGGACTGCCGCACCTGCTCCAGCGCCTGGGCACATTCGGAGCAGGTGGCGACGTGCGCCTCCACCCGTCCGCTCGCATCTGCGTCCAACTCGCCCGCGGCCAGGGCCCAGAGGGAGCGGTGCTCATGTCGCGCCATGGAAACCTCCGGGACGGTTGGCGCCGAGCAATCGCTGCATGGCTTCGTTGAACTCCAGCCGCGCATGGTGGAGGCGGCTGCGGACGGTGTTGGGTGAGCTGCCCACGGCGTCGGCAATCTCGTCCGGACTCATTCCACACAGCTCGTAGTACACGAAGACGATGCGCTTCTTTGGCTTCAGCCGTTCCAGCGCCAGCTCCACCAGCCGGGCCGCCTGACGCCGCGAGGCCACCCGCTCGGGGTCGTCTCCCTCCGCCGCCGCTTCCGGCAGCTCCCAGACGGAGTCCTCCGGCCGACGCCGCTTCCAGCGCAGGTGGGACAGGGCCACGTTGGAGCACACGCGATAGAAGAAGGTCCGGAACCGGGACTCACCCCGGTAGCTCTTCACGGCTGTCAGCAGCCGGAGATAGGCCTCCTGGAGCAGGTCCTCCACGTCCACGCGGTTGCCGACCAGGTGCCACAAGGTGCGCGAGGCATCCGCCTGCGTGAGCGCATAGAGCTGTTCGAATGCCGTCAGGTCGCCCTCCTGAATGCGCCGGACCAGTGCCTGGAGCCGCGCCTCGTCCTGGGCGGGAACGCCGGACACGTCACGTCCCTTTCGCTCCTCGGGGAGGTGGGTGACGTGCGCGAATGAGCGGGCTCCACGCAGGAACACCAGGGGTTCTCCCTCAACGGGTGGTCGGGGTCCGGCGCGGTGCGAGCCCGGCCCGGTGACCGACTGAAAGGTCCAGGCCACTACATACCTCCATGGCCATGGGTCTCCGGAAAGACGAAAGCCGATCAAATAAATTTTTTGATCATCCGTCTGCGCTACGGAGTCCATCGCTTCTGAAGCCGGAAAGCACCCCCGGTGGCCGGACCGGTACCCCTGAGTTCTCGGAGTCCCCACTCATGCGGAACACCCCCATACGTAGCCTCATGTGGCTGCCGTTGCTCGCCGTCCTCGCCGTCCTCCCAGGCTGCATCGTCCATGGAGAGGATGACTGGTACGACGACTACGACGACGACATCTGCTACTGCTCGTCCGACAAGGATTGCGGTACCGGTGAGAGCTGCCGCAGCGGCGTCTGTCGGACCGTTCCACCTGGTTCGGGTGAGTGTTCCTCCTCTCTGGACTGCCCCGGGTCGCAGATCTGCATCAACAGCGTCTGTTCGCAGTTCTGCTCGCGTGACTCCGACTGCGGTTCGGGCCAGCGGTGCGACGACCGCTACTGCGTTGGGACCGGCGGGACGCGCCCGGACGCGGGTTCTGATGGCGGGACGCGCCCGGATTCGGGGACGGACGGGGGGACGCGTCCAGACGCTGGCTCCGACGGTGGGACGCGCCCGGATGCAGGCGTGGACGGGGGTTCTCCTCAGCTGTGCCGGGTGAACATGGATTGCGGTGCGGGGAACTACTGCATCAACAACCAGTGCATCCGCGGCTGCTATGACGATTCCTGGTGCGACGCCACGGACACCTGCGTGAGCGGCCTGTGCCGTCCGCGCCCGGTGGACCCGAACACCTGCTCCACCGCGGCGGACTGCACCGGCGGGAAGGACTGCGTGGATGGGCAGTGCCGCGCGGCTTGCGACTCCACCACCCAGTGCCCGGACGACTACAGCTGCCAGATTGGCTACTGCATGCCCATTCCGGACGGAGGCCAGTGCCGCGCCAACTGCGAGTGCCCCGCCGGCCAGGTCTGCTTCAATGGCCAGTGCAAGCCGCCGCAGCCGGACCCGGGCCAGACGTGCGTGGCCAACTGCGACTGCCCCTCGGGTGAGGTCTGCACCAACGGTTACTGCCGTCCGCCGGCCCCGCCGCCTCCGCCGCCAGATGCGGGCACGGGCCCGTCCTGCCAGGCCAACTGCGACTGCCCGTCGGGCCAGGTCTGCTCCAACGGCCAGTGCAAGGTGCCGCCGCCTCCTCCGGTGCAGGATGCCGGGACGTCCACCCCGGTGTGCCGCGCCAACTGCGAGTGCCCGTCCGGTCAGGTCTGCACGGACGGCGTCTGCAAGCCCGTCAACACGGGCAGCGGCAACTCCTGTCAGGCGACCTGCGAGTGCCCCGCCGGCGAGCGCTGCATCGACAACGTCTGCTGGCTGTAGTCGGGACGGGCGCCAGCGTCAGGGAGCCACCATGCGCCAGCACCGGTGGATCTCCTTGCGCTGGAAGTCCTCGGGGATGGAGCGAGGGGTGATTTCCTCCACCTCCATCCCCCGCGTGGCCTTCGGTTCCAATTGGAACCCAAGGAAGTTGTTGGAGAAGTAGAGGACGCCACCGGGCGCGAGCAGCGCCCGGATGGCGGCCAGCAGGCGCGGGTGGTCGCGCTGCACGTTGAAGCTGCCCGACATCTTCTTCGACGTGGAGAAGGACGGCGGGTCGCACACCACCAGGTCGTACCGCTCCGGCGCGTCGGCCTGGGCCTCCACCCAGGCCTTGGCATCCGCGCGCACCAGCGTGTGCCGCGCGTTGGCCAGGCCGTTGAGGTCCAGGTTGTCCTCGGCCCAGTCCAGGTAGGTGTTGGACAGGTCCACCGTCATCGTGCTCGCGGCGCCTCCCGCGGCGGCGTAGACGGTGAAGGCTCCGGTGTACGCGAAGAGATTGAGGAAGCGCTTGCCCCGGGCCTCCTCCCGCACGCGCGCGCGGGTGTTGCGGTGGTCCATGAAGAGGCCGGTGTCGAGGTAGTCGCCCAGGTTCACCCAGAACTTCAGGCCCTGCTCCTCCACCACGATGCGCCCGCTGTCCTGGCCCACCCGGCCGTACTGCGAGCGGCCCCAGGGCTGGGGCGTGTGCGTCTTCACGAAGATGCGCTCGGAGGGAACGGCCAGCACCTGCGTCACCGCGGCCAGGACTTCCTCCCGCTGCGTGTCCGCGGCACCGGAGGCGATGGCGCGCCGCCGGGGGTATTCCACGACGTGGACGCAGTCGCCGTAGACGTCGATGGCGTACGGGTACTCGGGGATGTCCCTGTCGTAGACGCGGAAGGCCGTCAGCCCTTGCGTCCGGGCCCACTTCCGGAAGCGCTTGTCCCCCTTGCGCAGGCGGTTGGCGAACATGCCCTCGGGGCCGGTTGCGTCGTGAGAGCCATGCGTACCTTGTGTGTCAGCCATGCCCAAGCGTCCTTCCGTCCAGACCACCGCGGCCCCCCTCATCCCTGAGTCTCCGACGTACGACAAGCTCCGAAAGGCCGCCGCGGGGTGTCAGGCCTGCCCGCTGTGGCGCACGGGCACCCAGACTGTCTTTGGCGAGCCCGAGGGCCAGCCGCGCCCCGGCCCCCGGGTGATGCTGGTGGGGGAGCAGCCGGGAGACCAGGAGGACCGGGCCGGCAGGCCCTTCGTGGGCCCCTCCGGACGGCTGCTGGACGAGGCGCTGGAGGCCGCCGGCATCGACCGCGCGCAGGTGTACGTCACCAATACGGTGAAGCACTTCAAGTGGACCGGCCAGGGGCCCCGGCGCATCCACGCGAAGCCCACCACGACGGAGATTCGCGCCTGCCTGCCGTGGCTGGAGGCGGAGATTCGCGTGTTCCGCCCGGACGTCCTCGTCTGCCTGGGGGCCACCGCGGCGCAGGCGCTGCTGGGCAAGGCGTTCCGGGTGACGCAGTCACGTGGACAGCCGATGGCGTCGGAATGGGCGCGGGTGGTGGTGGCCACGGTGCACCCGTCCTCCATCCTCCGCGCGCCGGACCCTCGGGCGAAGGCGGCTGCTCTGGAGGCCTTCGTGGACGACTTGCGCCAGGTGGCGCGCATCATCCACGGTCTGTCGGAAGGGGAGAGCGCGCACGCGCCCATGTAAGGAAGCACCGCGGCGGGATTGCGGTCCGGACGCGAGGGAAGAAGACTCCACCGCCATGAGCGTGCGCGTCGAGAAGAACGGCCTCGTCACCACCGTCATCCTGGACCGCCCGGAGGTGCGCAACGCCGTGGATGGCGCCACTGCCCAGGCGCTGGCGGAGGCCTTCCGGGCCTTCGACGCGGACCCGGACGCGCGGGTGGGCGTGCTCCATGGAGAAGGGGGCACCTTCTGCGCCGGGGCGGACCTGAAGGCCGTCTCCGAGGGCCGGATGCCCCGCCTGGAGCTGGACGGAGATGGCCCCATGGGTCCCTCGCGCATGGTGCTGTCCAAGCCCGTCATCGCATCGATTGGCGGCCATGCCGTGGCGGGCGGCTTGGAGCTGGCGCTGTGGTGCGACTTGCGCGTGGCCGAGGAGGACGCCGTCCTGGGCGTCTTCTGCCGCCGCTGGGGCGTGCCCCTCATCGACGGGGGGACGGTGCGGCTGCCCCGGCTCATTGGCCTTTCGCGCGCGCTGGACCTCATCCTCACGGGCCGGCCTGTATCCGCCCAGGAGGCGCTGGCCATGGGGCTGGTCAACCGCGTGGTGCCCCGGGGGCAGTCGCGCGAGGCCGCGGAGGCCCTGGCGCGCGAGGTGGCCGCCTTCCCGCAGGCGTGCATGAACGCGGACCGGCGCTCCGCCTACACCCAGGCGGGGCTGGGCACCGAGGAGGCACTGCGTCAGGAATTCGCCCGCGGTGTCAAGGTACTGGAGTCGGAGTCCATTGCCGGTGCCACGCGTTTTACCCAAGGGGCAGGGCGTCACGGGAAGTTCGAATAGGCGGGTCCTGCTGCGGGCAGGGAGGGACTGTGTTAGTTCCCCGGCATGCGCTTCGACACGCTTGCCATTCACGCCGGACAGGAGCCGGACCCCACCACCGGCGCCATCATGACGCCGGTCTACCTGTCTTCCACCTACGTCCAGGACGGCCCCGGAGAGCACAAAGGCTACGAGTACAGCCGGACGCAGAACCCCACCCGCAAGGCGCTCCAGGACTGTCTGGCCGCGCTCGAGGGGGCGAAGTACGGCGCGGCTTTCGCCTCCGGCCTGGCGGGCACGGACATGCTGATGCACATGCTGGATTCGGGCGACCACGTGGTCGTCTCGGACGATGTGTACGGCGGCACCTTCCGCCTCTTCGACAAGGTGTTCCGGCGGGCCGGGCTGCACTTCTCCTTCGTGGACCTGTCCAAGCCGGAGAACTTCGAGGCGGCGATTACGCCGAAGACGAAGATGGTGTGGGTGGAGTCCCCCACCAACCCGATGCTCAAGCTCATCGACCTGGCGCGCATCGCCGAGGTCGCCAAGAAGCGGAACATCCTCTCCGTCGCCGACAACACGTTCATGACGCCGTACTTCCAGCGCCCGCTGGACCTCGGCTTCGACGTGGTGGCGCACTCCACCACCAAGTACATCAACGGCCACAGCGACGTGGTGGGCGGCTTCGTCTGCACCAGCCGTGAGGACGTGGCAGAGAAGATGTACTTCCTCCAGAACGCGGTGGGCGGCGTGTCCGGCGCCTTCGACAGCTTCATGGTGCTGCGCGGCGTGAAGACGCTGCACGTGCGCATGGACCGCCACGCCTCCAACGCGATGAAGGTGGCGCATTTCCTGGCGTCCCACCCGAAGGTGAAGAAGGTCACCTACCCGGGCCTGGAGTCGCACCCGCAGCACGCGTTGGCGAAGCAGCAGATGTCTGGCTTTGGCGGCATGGTGACCTTCGACATCCAGGGGGGCCTGGAGGCGGCCCGCACCTTCCTCAAGACGGTGAAGGTGTTCGCCTGCGCCGAGTCGCTCGGCGGCGTCGAGTCCCTCATCGAGCACCCGGCCATCATGACCCACGCCTCCATCCCCAAGGAGACGCGCGAGCAGCTGGGCATCACCGACGGCTTCATCCGCCTGTCGGTGGGCATCGAGGACGCGCGGGACCTGGTGGATGACCTGTCCCAGGCGCTCGACGCCGCGAAGTAGCCGTCAGGGCCTCGCGGCCCCTTCGGTCTCCAGGGCCTCCCCGCGCTCGCCTTCCCGGAAGCGCGCGGAGGCCCTTGTCATGTGGAGGCGGCGTGCTGATTTGCTAGGCTGCCCGCTCAGGCAGTGTCCGCCCCTGGAGACCGACCCCCATGACCCGAGAAGAAGCGCAGATGCTGGCGCAGGCGTTCCTCGCCGCCAACGGCAGCCCCAACAGCGTCGGCATCAACCCGCAGGGCTTCGGCGGCGTCGCCCTGGGCGATGCGCAGCTCTACTTCGAGTGGCACGACAAGGAGCAGGCGCTGGAGTGCAGCGCCCTCATCCACCGGTTCCGGGACACCCCCAAGCCGGGCATCCTGGAGGGCTTCCAGGACGAGCAGAAGAAGGGCACCGACACCGGCGGCGGCACCGTGGACTTCGAGCCGGAGAACAAGTCCCTGTTCCTCAGCCGCACCTACACCACGGCGCCGCAGATCCCCATCTTCAACGACGACATGAAGCGGTTGATGAAGGCCAGCGTCGAGTGGAGCAGCACCGTCCTGAACCGGGTGGCGGACCGCGTCTTCGGGCGCTGATCCTTTGTCGCAGTGCGGCAAAGTGAGGGGCACCGCAACTTCCAGGACCCTGGGACGATAATCCCCTCACTAGTAGTCCACTCCTTCCAAATCGTCTGGAGCCCCCATGAACCCCATCGAGCGCGGCCGGAAACTCATCAACACGGTCCGTACCGGTGCCGAGAAGGCCATTGACCGTACGCAGGACGCCGTGGGTAACGCCGTCGACAACGTGAAGGACGCCGCGGCTGCCGGTGGCCGCAAGGTCGGCCAGTTCGTGGACGGCTTCGAGAACGCCGTCTCCGGCACCGCCCGGGGCGTGGGCAACGTCGTCGGCGGCGCCGCGCGGGGCGTGCAGGAGTTCTTCGGTGGCGGCAACCAGCCGGACCGCGTGCACGACGGCAAGCTGCTGGGCGCGGACGGCGCGACGTTCCCGCCGGGCACCCCGCTGGCGGACATCCCGGGCGTGACGCCGGCCAACAACCCGAACCCGCAGTCGACCATCCTCTACGTCAACGGCATCCTGACGACGAAGGAGACCCAGTCGGAGAGCCTGCAGGCCATCGCCAACGCGACGGGCTCGCGCGTCGTCGGCATCCACAACGCCACCGAGGGCATGGGCGCGGACCTGGCCCAGTGCGTGAAGGACAAGCTGGACAAGGGTACCAACCCCGCCGTGGACACCCTGGCGGACGCGCTCTACACCGAGCTCAAGGCCGGCCGTGACGTGCACCTGATGGCGCACAGCCAGGGTGGCCTCGTCTCCAGCCGCGCGCTGAACGACGTGTACAACCGGCTGCGCATCGAAGATGGGATGTCCAAGCAGGACGCCAGGTCGCTGATGGGGAAGATCAACGTGGAGACGTTCGGCGGCGCCGCCGCCACGTACCCGGACGGCCCGAACTACGTGCACTACGTGAACCGTGGCGACCCGGTCCCCAGCATGTTCGGCCTGGGCCCCATCCCGGACAAGTGGAACCCCGTCGCGGACGGTGGCAAGGGCTCCAAGGTCCACCAGTTCAACGAGTTCCACCTGAACCCGTTCGACGGCCACAGCTTCGAGGACGTCTACCTCAAGAACCGCGTGCCGTTCGACCAGGCCCGCGAAGGCAACTTCAACAAGTAACCCATGGCTACCGCTCCCCGCAGTGGCCTCGCTGGCCTGCTCAGGTCCTGGATTTCAGGCCTGGGCCCCGCTGCTCCGGCGGATACGCCGCTGACGCGGGAGTCTGCCCAGCGACTGGTCCAGGGCTTCCTCCATGAAGAGGGCACGCCGCCCAGCCCGGGCATCAATCCCCAGGGCTTCGGCGGGCTCTCCGCGGGGGGCGCGTCGCTGTACTTCGAGTGGTTGGAGGACACCCAGGCGCTGAAGTGCAGCGCCTTGGTGTACCGCTTCCGCGAGCCGCCCAAGCCCGGCGTCATCGAGGGCTTCCAGGCGGAGGAGCGGGAGGGCACGGATGCCGGTGGCGGCACCGTGGACTACGAGCGGGAGAACCGGGGCCTCTACCTGGCCCGGACGTACACCCGCATGCCGTCCGAGCGCGCCTTCGCCAAGGAGATGCGCCGGTTGATGAAGGTCAGCATCAAGTGGAACTCCGAAGTGTTGGACCGCGTCGCTTCGCGCGTGTTCCACCCGGAGGAACTGGAATCCAAGGACACGTCGCGTTGAAGTAGCGCCCATGCGCTACTTCGAGGACTTCCAGCCCGGGGACGTGAGCGAACACGGCCCCCACGTGGTGTCGCGCGAGGAAATCATCGCCTTCGCGACGCAATTCGACCCGCAGCCCTTCCACCTGAGCGACGAAGGCGCCCGCGACAGCATCTTTGGCGGGCTGGTGGCCAGCGGTTGGCACACCGCCTCGCTGTGTCACCGGCTGTTGGTGGACAGCTTCCTGGGGCAGACGTCCAGCCTGGGCTCGCCCGGCTTGGATGAGCTGCGCTGGCTCAAGCCCGTGCGTCCGGGGGACACGTTGCACGTGCGGGTGGAGGTCGTCTCCGCCACGCCGTCGCGCAGCAAACCGGACCGGGGCGCCATCAAGCTCCGCATGGAGGTGCGCAACCAGAAGGACGAGGTGGTGATGACGGAGTTGGCCAACGTGCTCTTCGGCCGGCGTCCCTGAACACGAAGGGCCTCCCGTTTCCGCTGCGGAAACGTGGAGGCCCTCGGTGCTTCCCTGGCGTGAGCGCGCCGGGGACTACGCCGCCGTGCGGTGCAGGTAGTCGATGAGGTCGATCTTGGTGACGATGCCGACCACCTTCTCGCCGTCCTTCACCACCGCCACGTTGTCCTGAGCGAAGACTTCACGCAGGCGGGCGATGCTGGTGTCGAGCGACAGCGCGCCCTGCAGCGGCGCGATGATGCTGTCGATGGTGTCGGAGAACTTCGCCTTGCCGGCGACCAGCGCGTTGAGCAGGTCGTACTCGTGCACCATGCCCACCGTGCGGCCGTCGTCGCCCACCACCGGCATCTGGCTGATGCCGTGGCCGCGCATCGTCTCGACCACCTGGTCGACCTTGTCACCGCGGCGCGCCGTCTTCACGTCCTTGCGCTTGTCGCCCAGGATGTCGCGGATGGTGCCGGCGCCCTTCTCCTCCAGGAAGCCGTTGTCGCGCATCCACTCGTCGGAGTGGAACTTGCTGATGTAGCTGCTGCCCGAGTCCGGCAGCACGACGACAATCGTCTTGCCCTTGCCCACTTCCTTGGCCAGCTGCACCGCGACGTGAATCGCCGCGCCCGAGGAGCCGCCGGCGAAGATGCCTTCCTCACGTGCCAGGCGGCGCGCGGCGATGAAGCACTGGCGGTCATCGACCTGGCGCACGTCGTCCAGGTGGGTGAAGTCCATGGCGCCGCACAGCATGTCCTCGCCGATGCCTTCCACCTTGTAGACGTGCGGCTCGGTCAGCTTGCCCGTCTTGAAGTAGCCCTCGTAGACGGAGCCCTCCGGGTCCACGCCCACGTTCTTGAGGCCGGGAATCTTCTCCTTCAGGAACTTGCCGGCGCCGCTCATGGTGCCGCCGGTGCCCAGGCCCGCGACGAAGTAGTCGAACTTGCCCTCGGTCTGCTTGTAGATCTCAGGACCGGTGGTGTTGTAGTGCGCCTCGATGTTGTCGGGGTTGTGGTACTGGTTGAGCATGAACGCGCCCGGCGTCTCGCGGTGCAGGCGCTTGGCCGTCTCGTAGTAGCTGCGCGGGTCCTCGGCCGGCACGTTCGTCGGCGTCACCACCACCTGCGCGCCCAGCGCCTTGAGGCGGTTGATCTTCTCCAGGGACATCTTGTCCGGCATGGTGAAGATGCACTTGTAGCCCTTGACGGCCGCGGCCAGCGCCACGCCCATGCCGGTGTTGCCGGACGTGTTCTCGACGATGGTGCCGCCGGGCTTGAGCTTCCCCTCCCGCTCGGCCTTCTCGAGGATGTAGAGCGCCATGCGGTCCTTGATGGACGCGCCCGGGTTCATGAACTCGCACTTGACCAGCACGGTCGCGTCGTTCGGCCCGACAAGCTTGTTGAGCTTGACCAGCGGCGTGTTGCCAATGGCGGTGAGGATGTTCTCGTGGATGTCCATCGCGGCTTCCGTAAGTTAATGAGGGTTCGCGGCGCGTCTTATATGCCGCCGCACTGGCCCGGTCGACAGCGTGTGACCTCTTGCAACCCTGGAGAGCGTTGAACCCGCCCCGGAGGGCAGGGAGTTCCGACGCACCCGGACGAGGTGGGAGGATGGCTGGCCCCCCGTCGGGTTGGCGACAGCCCGGGGGGCGTCCGGCCATCCGCCCGGACAGGCCTTTGACCCGGATGGGCGCGCCTCCGATACTCGTGTGCGACTTGCGTCAACCCCCTCCGGAGAACCCCGTCGATATGGAACTCGAGGCCGCCTTGCGCGACCAGGTGGGACAGGCCATGGGCCGTCCCGTTCCCAACGCCCCCATCACGAAGCTGAAGGGCGAGGCGAGCAGCCGCTCGTACTACCGCGTTGGCGCGCCGCCCGAGAGCTGGGTGGTGATGGTGATGCCGCCCGACGCGACGAAGAAGAGCGACGAGGCCACCAAGGGCGAGCCGCCCAAGGAGCTGCCCTTCATCAACGTGCACCGCTACCTGGAGAAGCTGGGCGTGCGGGTGCCGCGCATCCACCGCTACGACGAACCGGCGGGGATGATGGTGATTGAAGATTTGAGTGACATCACCTTCGAGTCCGCGCTGGAGGGCGGCAAGCACCACGAGGCGCTCTACACCCGCGCCGTGGACCTGCTGGCGCGCCTGCGCGCGGCGGCGGAGAAGGCGGAGGACCCGGACTGCCTGGCCTTCACCCGCGCCTTCGACGAGGACCTCTACGACTGGGAGCTGCACCACTTCCGCGAGTGGGGCCTGGAGGCGTGGAGTGGCAAGAAGCCCACGGACGCCGAGCGCGCCGAGCTGGACGCCACCTTCCGCGACATCGCCCGGCAACTGGCCGCCGCGCCGCGTGGCTTCACGCACCGCGACTACCAGAGCCGCAACATCATGATGAAGGAGGGCGAGCTGGTCGTCATCGACTTCCAGGATGCGCTCCAGGGCCCGCGCCAGTACGACCTGGTGGCGCTCTTGCGCGACAGCTACGTGGAGCTGGACCGCGACTTCGTGGACGCGATGCTGGACCGCTACATCGCCACCTTCCAGGAGGTGAGCGGCGAGCGCATCGACGCGGCGTCCTTCAAGGCCTTCTTCGACCTGCTCACCATCCAGCGCAAGCTGAAGGACGCGGGCCGCTTCGAGTTCATCAACCGGGTGAAGGGCAACCCGGGCTTCCTGGTGTCCATCCCCGCGTCGCTGCGCTACGTGCGTGACGGCTTCGCGCGGCGGCCGGAGCTGCGCAAGCTGCAGGACCTGGTGGCGAAGTACGTCCCGGAGCTGGCGGCCTGAGATGAAGGCCATGGTCCTCTGCGCGGGCCTGGGCACGCGCCTGCGCCCGCTCACCGAACGCTGGCCCAAGCCGGCGATGCCATTCTTGGGACAGCCGCTGCTGCGCTACCACCTGGCGGTGCTGAAGGCCGCGGGCGTGACGGCGGTGGGCATCAACACCCACCACCTGCCGGACACCATGGAGGCGGTGGCCCGCGCCGAGTGCGCTCGTGCGGGCCTTCCGCTGCACGTGGTGAACGAGCCCGTCATCCAGGGCACCGGCGGCGGCATCCGCGGCCTGCGGGACTTCCTGTCGGACGGCGACTTCATCGTCTTCAACGGCGACATCCTCTACCCGGTGGACCTGCGGCCGGTGGTAGCGGTGCACCAGGCGTCCGGCGCGCTGGCCTCCATGGTGCTGCAGCCCATGCCAGCGGGGGAGACGTACGCCGCGGTGGAGCTGGACGCGGAAGGGCGCGTGCGCCGCATCGCCGGCCATGGCCCTGGCGGTGAGGGCCTATCGCCGTGGCACTTCACCGGCGTGCACGTGATGTCGCCGCGCGTCTTCGACTTCATGTCGCCGCGAGGTGAGGAGGACATCAACCGCGAAGTCTATGTCCGTGCCATGGAGGCCGGGCAGATGGTGCGTGGCGTGCGGGTGGACGGGTACTGGTCCGACCTGGGCACGCCGTCGCGCTACCTCGCCACCGTGCAGGACGTGCTTGCCGGGCGCGTGCGGCTGGAGTGGCTGGGCGCGGACTCACCGCTGGCGGGGACCGCGCGCGGCGCGAGTGGCACCTGGTCGCAAGCGGAGGCCCGCCTGGACGGCACGGCGGAGGGCCCGGTGTACCTGGGGCGAGGCAGCGCGGTGGCCGCCGGAGCCACCGTGGGGCCGGGCGTGTCGCTGGAGCCGGGTGCGAAGGTGGCTTCGGGGGCGCGGCTCTCGCGAGCCACCGTGTTCGAGGACACCGAGGTGTCCTCCGGGGAGTCGCTCTCCGAGGTGCTCGCCTGGGGCGCGCACCGGATTGCCGCGCCGCTGAAGGGGCGCTGAGCGCCGCCGTTCAGGCGGCGTGGTAGCGGGCCAGCACGCAGGTGACGTTGTCGTTGCCACCTGCGGCGTTGGCCATGTCGATGAGCTGCGAGCAGGCCTTCTCCAGCTCCGGCGTGCGCTGCAGGATTTCCTGCATCTGCGCGTCCGTCACCATGCCGCTCAGGCCGTCCGAGCAGAGCAGGAAGACATCATCCTCCTGCGGCTCCACGCGGGAGACATCCACCTGGACGTTCTCCTTCATGCCCAGCGCGCGGACGATGACGTTCTTGTGGGGGAAGTTCTCAATCTCCTCCGGCGAGAGCTTCTTCGCCTTGAGGTAGTCGTTGAGGAGGGAGTGGTCCTCCGTCACCTGCTTCAGGGCGCCGCCGCGGAAGTAGTACACGCGGCTGTCGCCGACGTGGCCCACGTAGACGGCAGTCTGCCCGAAGTGCACCGTGACGATGGTGGTGCCCATGCCCTTGTACTTGGACTCGGAGCTGGCCTTCTCGAAGATGCGCGCGTTGGCGAGCTTGATGCCGGTGGCGAGCCGGTTCTCGTCATAGTTGCGCGTCTTGTCCATCTTGAAGGGCCAGGTGCAGTCCTGGTCCTTGGACGTGAGCTTGTAGAACTCGCCGAGCTCGTCCACCGCGATGCGGCTGGCGATTTCTCCAGACGAGTGGCCGCCCATGCCATCCGCCACGCAGAAGAGAAACTCTTCCGGGAGCATCAGGAAGTTGTCCTCGTTGTGATTCCGCTTCATCCCAACGTGGGTGCTGCCAGCTACCTCGATGCGCATGCGCGAGAACTCTTCTAAAGGGGCGAGAAAACGTGGCGCTGGAGGTTAACAAAGCGCTCGGAAATCGGTCAAAACTCGTGCATCCCGGCCTGACAGGCAGGGGCACTTCGGGCAGGGCCTCAAGGAACCGGCTCGAAGCTCAGCACATCCCCTTCCTGGGTGCCGCTGGCCGCGAGGACACCCGCGGGAAGCTCCAGGACTGAGCGTGACTGGAAATACACGGATGTCGCACGCCAGGGCGGCAAGGCGGGCATCTGCTTGACGATGCGGCCCTGGGCGTCCAGGAACAGCACGTCAATGGGGATGCGCATGAAGAAAGTGTGGATGGAGTTACAGGGGACGATATGGAGCCCCTGGCCCACCTCCAGCGAGCGGCGCCCCATGAGTCCCTTGAACCGTTGGAGGAACGAGGTGGCCTTGTCGGCCCGGTCCGCCAGCAGCCGTTGCCGCGTCTCGTTGTTCACCTTCCAGCGCATGTAGCGCCTTCTACCCCATGCTCGAGCCCCTGGCGCGTCCTCTCCACCTGGTCCTCGTTTCTCCCCAGATTCCCCCCAACACCGGCAACGTCGCCCGCCTGTGCGCCGTGACGGGCTGCCGGCTCATCCTGGTGGAGCCCCTGGGCTTCTCCATTGACGACCGGCAGCTCAAGCGGGCGGGGCTGGACTACTGGGACAAGGTATTTCTCCGCCTATATCCAACCTACGCGGCCTATGCGGCGGACTACCCGGACGCCCGGCGGTGGCTCTTCTCCGCCCGGGCTGAAACATCCCTGTATGAGGCCCGGTTCGAGGAGGGGGACCACCTGGTGTTCGGCTCGGAGGTGTCCGGGCTGGCGCCGGAGGTGATGGAGGGGGGCACGGGGACGGCTGTCACCATTCCCATGCTGGAGGACCGCCGGAGCCTGAACCTGTCCACGTCGGTGGGAATCGGGGCCTATGAGGCCCTGCGACAGGTCCGTTTCGCCGGAGCGGGCAGGCAAGCGCCCCCGGCAAGTTGAGGGGCCGTGTAGAGGGACTACACTGCGGCGACGCATGACCCCGTCGCAGGCCGCCGAAGCGCTCTATTCCGCCCACAAGTCCCGAGCCACCGGGAGGCTCACGCTTTCCTCGGGAGGGCGCGAGTCCCGGCTGTGGCTGCGCGAGGGGAACCTCGTGGGGACGCAGTTGGGCTTCGGGTTCCAGAGCCCGGCGCAGGCCCTGCTCCAGTCCGGGCTGCTGGACGCGGAGGCGCTGGACACGCTGTGGGCGCGGGGTGGGGCAGGGGCTCCGGACGAGGAGACGCTGGAGGCGTTCAACCTGGTGCCGGAGGTGGTGGCGGAGCAGCAGGTGCTCGCGCATGTCCGGCGGTTGAGTGTGCTGGCGGAGCAGGCCGCGTTCGAACCGGGGACGGTGGAGGCGGAGGGGTTTCAGCCCATCGCGGGCGTGCGGGTGGTGCGCGCGGCGCTGGAGGGGCCGATTCATGGCGGCGCGGCGGCGCGGGTGTTCCGGTGCGAGGATGTCGAGGCCTGTGGGCCGTGGCTCGCGGATGCTTCGGAGCGGGCGTTCCTGGAGACGTTGGCGGAGTTCCGTGAGCCGGAGTCGCTGACTCCAGCGCAGGAAGCGCTGCTGCTCGTGCTGGAGCGCGAGGGCTGGGTGCAGGCGCTCTCCGTGGAGGACTGGGAGGCGCGCGAGCGGGTTCGACGGGAGGAGGAAGAGGCTCGGCAGCGAGCGGAGGAGGAGGCGCGGCTCGAAGAGGAGCGGCGGCGGGCGGAGGAGGCTCGGCTCGAGGCGGAGCGGCTTGCCGAGGAGGCTCGGCTCGCGGAGGCGGCTCGGCTCGAAGAAGAGCGCCGTGTGGCGGAGGAGGCTCGCCTCGCTGAAGAGGCTCGGCTGGCAGAGGAAGCGCGCCTTGAAGAGGAGCGTCGGCTCGCGGAAGAGGCTCGTCTCGCTGAAGAAGTGCGCTTGGCTGAAGAGGCCCGGCTGGCGGAAGAGGCTCGTCTCGCGGAAGAGGCCCGTCTCGCAGAGGTCGCTCGGCTTGAGGCGGAGCGCCTAGCTGAAGAGGCCCGTCTCGCCGAAGAAGCTCGCCTCGCGGAAGAGGCTCGTCTCGCCGAAGAAGCTCGCCTCGCAGAAGAGGCCCGCTTGGCGGAAGAGGCACGGCTCGAAGAAGAGCGTCGCCTCGCGGAAGAGGCTCGGCTCGCGGAAGAGGCACGGCTCGAAGAAGAGCGTCGTCTGGCGGAAGAGGCTCGTCTCGCAGAAGAGGCTCGTCTCGCGGAAGAAGCGCGCCTTGAAGAGGAGCGTCGGCTCGCGGAAGAGGCTCGTCTCGCGGAAGAGGCTCGTCTCGCGGAAGAGGCTCGTCTCGCGGAAGAGGCACGGCTCGAAGAAGAGCGTCGTCTGGCGGAAGAGGCACGGCTCGCGGAAGAGGCGCGTCTCGCAGAAGAGGTTCGTCTCGCAGAAGAGGCTCGTCTCGCAGAAGAGGCTCGCGTAGCCGAAGAAGCGCGCTTGGCTGAAGAGGCTCGGCTGGCGGAAGAAGCGCGTCTCGAAGAGGAGCGTCGGCTCGCGGAAGAGGCTCGGCTGGCGGAAGAGGCGCGGCTCGAGGCGGAGCGGCTTGCCGAGGAGGCTCGGCTCGCCGAAGAGGCGCGGCAGCGAGCGGAGGAGGAGGCGCGTCTCGAAGAGGAGCGTCGGCTCGCGGAAGAGGCTCGGCTGGCGGAAGAGGCGCGGCTCGAGGCGGAGCGGCTTGCCGAGGAGGCTCGGCAAGCCGAAGAGGCGCGGCAGCGAGCGGAGGAGGAGGCGCGTCTCGAAGAGGAGCGTCGGCTCGCGGAAGAGGCTCGGCTCGCAGAAGAGGCTCGCGTAGCCGAAGAAGCGCGCTTGGCTGAAGAGGCTCGGCTGGCGGAAGAGGCCCGTCTCGCAGGGGTCGCTCGGCTTGAGGCGGAGCGCCTTGCTGAAGAGGCCCGTCTCGCCGAAGAAGCTCGCCTCGCGGAAGAGGCCCGTCTCGCCGAAGAAGCTCGCCTCGCAGAAGAGGCCCGCTTGGCGGAAGAGGCACGGCTCGAAGAAGAGCGTCGCCTCGCGGAAGAGGCTCGTCTCGCGGAAGAGGCACGGCTCGAAGAAGAGCGTCGTCTGGCGGAAGAGGCTCGTCTCGCAGAAGAGGCTCGTCTCGAAGAAGAGGCTCGTCTCGAAGAAGAGCGTCGCCTCGCGGAAGAGGCTCGTCTCGCGGAAGAGGCACGGCTCGAAGAAGAGCGTCGTCTGGCGGAAGAGGCACGGCTCGCGGAAGAGGCTCGTCTCGCAGAAGAGGCTCGCGTAGCCGAAGAAGCGCGCTTGGCTGAAGAGGCTCGGCAGGCGGAAGAAGCGCGGCTCGAAGAAGAGCGTCGCGTGGCCGAAGAGGCTCGGCTCGCAGAAGAGGCTCGGCTCGAAGAAGAGCGTCGCGTGGCCGAAGAGGCTCGGCTGGCGGAAGAGGCTCGGCTGGCGGAAGAGGCTCGGCTGGCGGAAGAGGCTCGGCTGGCGGAAGAGGCTCGGCTGGCGGAAGAGGCTCGGCTGGCGGAAGAGGCGCGCCTTGAAGAGGAGCGTCGTCTCGCGGAAGAGGCCCGGCTAGAGGCGGAGCGTCTGGCGGAGGAAGCTCGTCTGGCAGAAGCGGCTCTACTTGAGGCGGCGCGCCTCGCCGAAGAAGCTCGTCTGGCTGAAGAGGCTCGGCTGGCGGAAGAAGCGCGGCTCGAAGAAGAGCGTCGTCTGGCGGAAGAAGAGGCGCGTCTCGCGGAAGAGGCCCGTCTGGCCGAAGAAGCTCGCCTCGAAGAAGAGCGCCGCCTCGCGGAAGAGGCCCGTCTGGCCGAAGAAGCGCGGCTCGAAGAAGAGCGCCGCCTCGCGGAAGAGGCGCAGCGTGCGGAGGCCGCTCGGCTCGAGGCAGAACGCCTGGCGGAAGAGGCGGAGCGGCTTGCGGAGGAGGCCCGTCTCGCGGAAGCGGCTCGGCTCGAGGCGGAACGCCTTGCCGAAGAAGCCCGCCTCATCGAGGAGCGCCGTCTCGCGGAGTCCGCCCGCCTTGCGAGAGAAGCCCGCCGCGCGGAGGAGATCTGGGCCGCAGAGGAGGCCCGCCTCGCCGAGGTCGCGCGCGTCGAGGCAGAGGCCCGTCAGGCCGAAGAGGCCCGCCAGGCCGAAGAGCTGCGCCTGGAGGTCGAACGCCACCGCGCCGATGCCGTCCGTCGCGGCAAGGAAGCTCGCGCCGCCGAGCAGGCCCGTCAGGCAGACGAAGGCCGTCCCGCCGAAGAGTCCACGCAGTCCGACTCCATCCCCGAACTCGCGGCCGAGGATGTCGAGGCCCTCACGCTCGATGTGGGCGACATCCTGCTCACCGAGCTTCCCGCACAGACCTCCGAGCCGGATTCCTGGGCGGACGCCGTCCAGAACGCCGGTGCAGCCGACCTGGACCTGGCCGCTCTGCCCGAAAGCGCGGACGCCCTGCGTATCGCCCGGCAGAAGGCTCAGGCCGAGCTCCTCCACGACATGGAGGAGGCCCTCCGCCGCTCGAAGTCCCAGCCGCTCGAGCCATGGCTCGCGGACGAGCCGCCCCTGCCGACACCGCCCACGCGGACGCAGGACCGCGTCCCCGTCCAGGACGAGCAGTGGCACACCGAGGCCATCTCGCTCAGCGCTGCGTCCGACACCGAGTCGGAACTCCCGCTGCTGGAAGTCGAACCCGAGCCCGAGCTTTGGGCCGTCGCCGAGCCACTGCCCGCTCCAGCGACCCGACCCGCCGCGGGCGAACCTCCGGTCCTCACGCCTGTCGCCGAAGACGACGCGGACATCCTGCTGGAGGCGACCCCCGACGAGGAGGACGATGCCAGCTGGGCCACCCAACCGTCCGCGCCGCCGCCGCGCCCGGCCGCACCCAAGACAGGGGACGAGGACCTCTGGCGCATCGTCGCCTTCGACAAGGACGAGGGCGCCGACACCCTGACCGCGTCGTTCGAGGCCGCGCTCCTCCAGGTCGATACGCACCTGGAGTCGCTCGTCCGCTCGGATGTCAATCAGGCGAACGTCGATTTCGACGAGCCTCCTGTCGAGGCCATTGTCGAGGCGACCATCGAACCAGTAGCACCCGATTCATCGGGGGCCTTCCCCGGTGACAACTCATGGCCAACTGGCCAGACTGACTGGGACGAGCCGTCCGGAGACCTGGACGACTGGGACTTTGACGAGGACGACTTGGCGGCAGATCCCTCCAACCCCGACGAGGCAGCAAAGCTCCGGCGGCAGCGTCTCTTGCGCCGCGCCATGGAGAACATGGGGGTCCTCGGTGGGCGCCCGCCCTCCGCACCGGGCGCCACGCCC
Source organism: Myxococcus sp. AB056 (assembly GCF_006547365.1). Taxonomy (NCBI): domain Bacteria; kingdom Pseudomonadati; phylum Myxococcota; class Myxococcia; order Myxococcales; family Myxococcaceae; genus Myxococcus; species Myxococcus sp. AB056. The sequence continues at coordinate 19,391 of NZ_VHLB01000127.1, forward strand.
TCGCCCACGAGCGAACCCGCCGCCCCGGC
>NZ_VHLB01000128.1:0-18846 GCF_006547365.1 Myxococcus sp. AB056
GAGCCGATGGTACTTCGCGGGAAACCGCGCGGGAGAGTAGGTCGCTGCCGGATTCTTTTTGAGAAACCCCCGGTGTCCCTCGTGGACACCGGGGGTTTTCCGTTTTGGGGCGCGTGGGGTTTCCGCGCGTCACCGCGGGCGTTGGGCCAGGCGCCGCGTGCGCAGCCGGCGCACGCCTCCCACCGCCAGCAGGGCCGCTGTCGTGGCCAGCACCAGCAGGTGCTCGGCTCGCGCGGCTCCCTTGGCAACGCCAACCGGCTCCCCAGCTGCGACGCGGGCGCTTGAGTCGCGCGTCGTGTTGCAGTGAACGTCCTCCGTCCGCTGCGAGTCGCTGCCTTCCGCTGCGACTGCCTTTGATGATTTGGAGCTCCGTGTTGCTGGCATCGACGCGCTCGGCTTGGTTGAGTGTGGGCTCCCCGCTGTGTTGAGAGGAGCCTCTCGAATGAAGCTGCTTCGTCCTTGCCTTGGCGCGCTGCTCGCGGCCGGCCTCTTCCTCGTACCCACGAACTCAGAGGCCGCGGTTCGTGTCGGGCTTGGGGCTGATTATTGGATTGATGACAGCGCGGTCTTCAACTTCACGCTGGGCGTTGAGACGCCGCTCGCGGGGCCCCTGTCTGTTGGCGCTCGGTTCGGTGCAATGCTCATCACCGAGGGCAACGACATCGGTGTTCCGTTGGACCTGGTCCTGCGTGCGAACCTCGCCAGGTCCGGCGTCTACATCGAAGGCATGGTCGGACCCTGGCTCGTGTTTGGCCGTGGCGACACCTTCCGGGCGCATGCCGCGTTTGGCTTTGGCCTTCAGGGCAAGGCCGCGAGCATTGGTCTCGAGGTGGGTTACCTGGAGCCCAACCCGACCATTGGCCTGCGGCTCGGCTACAAGTTCTGAGCCTCAGTAATGCGGTGGACGCTCGTCATGACGGGCGTCCACCAGGCCGGGCTCGGCTTCCAGCTTCTGCTTGAGCCGGTCCACCTCCGCGCGCAGCTGGTCGATGACCTTCTGCTGTTCGTACAGCACACCGCTGAGCTCCTGCAGCAGTTCCTGCTGGTGCATGTAGCGGATTTCCAGCTCGGCGATTCGCTTCTCGTCCATGGGCACTCACCCATATCCCGGCGAGGCGGCCTGCGTCCCCACCAGGTTGAACCTTGCTTCCTCCGCATGAACGTCGACGAACACATCCAGCGTGCTCGTGAGCTGCTCGCCCGGAACCAGCCGGAGATGGCTGAGTCCGCTCTCAGCGACGCCATTGATGCCGCTGTCGCCGCCGAGGACATCGTCCTGCTCACGCGGGCTCGCTTCGCTTTGGGGGAGCTGCTCTTCCATCAAGGGCGTGATGCGGAGGCAGTCCCCTACCTGCAGGCCGTCGTGCGCACCGAGCGCGTCGATGGAGCCGTGGACGTCGAGGTGAAGGCCTCCGCCCGCATGCTCCGACAGATCCGCGGCATCGAGCCTCGGGAGTAGGTCCCCGGCCCCTTCGTGTCAGGGGATGCTGCAGGACTTCCGAATCAGCTCCGGCCGCCCGGAAAAGCGCCGCTCAAGGTCCATTCGCGTGAGCCGGGCATCGTCGATGCGCCGCTCCTTGACCTGAATCGCGCAGAGGGCCGCCATCGCCTTGGGGTCTGCCGGGTCCAGCCGGTCCGCTTGGCGCAAAGCCTCTTCCGCGGTGTCCACTTTGCCCAGCCGATGCCAGGCGAGCCCGAGCTCGAAGAAGCCCAGGCTGAGCTTCGGGTCCTCGGCCACCGCCGCGCGGAAGAGCTTCACCGCTTCGGCGTCGTGACCTTCCCGGCTGTGCACCCTGCCTTGTTCCACCAGGAGCCTGGCGTGTGGCAGGCGCCCTTCGAGCTTTCGGAGGACGGCCAGCGCCTCTTCGCCCCGCTTCGCCGCGCTCAGCAGGTGGACGTAACGCAGTCCGACCAGCGGGTCGCTGGGCGCCTTTCCATGCGCCCGCTCCATCGCCTCGGCCGCGCCCACGACGTCCCCGTCCTTCTCCTGTAGCTCCGCTCGGAGGAGGTCCGGCCGCGCGTCTCGTGGGGCCAGCGTCTCTGCTCGAGACAGGGCCGTGCTCACACACCGGCTCATCCGCTCGACGTCGCAGATTCTCGCCAGCAGGAGCTGGGTTTCGACCTCCTGGGGATTCCGGCGCTCCGCCTCCAAGGCCAGCGCATGGGCGTCATCTGGCGCCCCATCCAGCAGCAGCGTCGCGGCCTCTCGCAGCTCCGCTGGCGTGGCCTTGGCGTCGTCCTTCAGCGGCCGCAGGAAAGGGACACGCTGCGACACGCTCGACATTGCGCGTGCGATGGACAGCTGCTGCTCGGGCATGTTCCTGGAGATGAAAAGCGGAATGAGGTGGATGAGCGTCACCACGGTGCACACGATGAGCAGGCTTCGGGTCCCCCGGTTCAGCCTGCGGCGATGCGCTCCCTCTGCTTCCTGCACTGCCGATTCTCCTGGAGGCGCGCTCCGCCTCACCATGCATCCCGCTACTACACTGCCCGCAGTCTTGGACGTAGCCCCGAGGGCAGCTCCAGGCCACAGCTCCAACACAGTTCGAAGTTGCCGGGGTTCTCTTCGCGGCACCGTGGACACTCCACCGACCGCTCGGCGTGCTCTTGATTCTCCTGCAGTTCTGCCAGGAGGCCTTTCGCGTGCTCGAGGTCATGCGGCTCCACCCATAGTTCTATCCAGGTCTCCGCGCTCGGAATCTCGCCGCTCAACGGGGCAAGGGCTTCTCCGCGAACCTCTACCGCAACTCCCATGGCTTCCAGCGCACCCGCCAGAAGCCGTGCTTCTCCCACCGTGCGATGCACGGACAACTGCACGCGACTCATGCTCCTGTCTTCACAGAAGCCGAGCTCGGCAGCAACCCCGGCTACAGGCTCGCTCCCGTCCGCACGATGGGCGGCTTGCCTGGGCGGATGACACGTGGCATCGGGCCTTGAGGGTTACTGCTCCTCTTCGCGCAACTGGTGCGGCAGCACCGCGTGTGCGCGGCGCGGTGCCCGGGCATGCAGCTCGGTCGTCAGCAGGTGGTCCAGTTCCTCGAGCAGGGCGTCATAGAGGGGGCCAGCGCCCTGGGCTGGAAGTCGCTCGGCCGCGACGCGCACGCGAGGGGATTCTTCGTCCTCGAACGCGAGCGTCACCGCGAGACCGTCTGGCCCACCTGCCTGCGGAACCATGACGACGGGGGCGGGGGCGCGGCTGGCTTGTTCGAAGAGCGGGCCCAGGCGCTGGATTTCCGCTCCCGTGAGGTCGCGCTCGCTGACCACCTCACCCTGCTCCAGCACCTTCAGGTGCTTCATTCCTTCCAGCCGGAGCGCCTGTGCGCCCGTGTTCGTTCGCCCACTGCGCTCGTACGTGACCGTCCTCACGCCGCGTCACCTCCTTGGGCACGAGGTAGGCACCCTTGCGCGCCGCCGCATCCGGCAAAGCCGCGGCTCGTGTATTCCGTGTCCGGCACCGAGCGATGTCGTGTGCTTCCCGACACCGGACGAACCCCTCCGCACGAGTGTTTCCACCTGGGCCGCTTCCTAGTTTCAGGCCTCCCCGGCACTTTCGCTTGGGGAGTCCCGAGGTAGGTCCATGAGCAAGGACAGCGGCAAGAACCAGAACGACCAGCGCGCCAACTCCAAGAATCCCAACAACCCCGCGCACAAGGCGTCGCAGGACAACCGCTCCAACCAAATGAACCCCAATAGCCCTCGGCAGTCGGGCAACAACCCGAACGGCGGGAGCAACAACAGCGGGAACAACTCGACGGGGGGGAACCCCGCGGCGAACTCGTCTGGCTCCTCGCACAACAAGAGCTGAGCTTTGAAGGCTCCAGGCCCAGGGAGGGTCGGCCCCGGGCCTGGGGGCTCATGCTGGCGCGGTGGCCTGCCGTTCGTGCCACCGCGCCAGCATCCCTCCGCGTGGTCAGCGCGCTCGGGGCTCGCACTCACCTTCGCCGCGGTAGTGCCCCAGGTTGCGCGTCAGCGCCGTGACGAAGTCGCGCAGCGTCTGCACGTTGCCCACGCCACCCGTGCCGTACTGCCCCGACGGCAGCTCCGTCAGGTCCACCGCCGCCAGCTCCTCGAGCGTCACCTCTCCGTCGGGCCCCGCGATGCCCATGCTGTCCGCGGCGGCCAGCGCGTCGAAGCGCATCTTCGCGTCCGGCGACTGCAGGTCGTCGAAGAAGAGGTGGTCGCCGTGGATGGTGAGCTGCACCGTTTCCTCGCCGTCCTTGGGCACCGTGACGCCCGCGCCCAGGCCCGGGCTCTCGCAGTGCTCATAGACGGTGTTGGTGGTGAAGCCCCAGGCGAAGCGCTTGGTCTGCGCGCCCTTGGTCGCCGTGCCCTCCAGGTAGACGGAGTAGCCGCCGTCCTTCATCCGCGTGACGTCCGCGGCGTCCGCGTTGCCTGCAACCGCGTTGGCGTTGGGCGCGATGGCGAAGCTGACGTGGTCCCACTCCTGGGCCGGCACGTCGCGGAACGTCTCCACCACCACCGGGCCGGGCTTGTGCACGTCGAATACCCGCGCCTGCGTCATCTCGATGGCGGTCTCGTCGTGGTTGCCGACCTTCACCTCGCCGAGTACCACGAGGAACTTGCTGAAGCGCACCGTCCAGCCGTCCACGATGCCGTCCTCGCCACCCACGGCCGCGGGAATCTCCTTCTCGATGTAGTCCTCGCCATAGGTGGTGAACGTCACCGTGCCCGCGCCGTCGCTGCATGCCATCAGTCCCAGACAGGAAAGCCCCAGCATCCACTTCTTCATTGCGCAGCTCCTTCCACCCACGTCGTGACGTAGGCAGTGGTGTCTTCCACGCCGCGCACCAGCGCGTTCTGCGCCTGGCTGTCGGCGGGGAAAGTGTAGACGCCATCCGCGTCCAAATCGGTCGCGGTGGCGAAGTCAATGCGGCCCAGCCACGTCCCCAGCTTCACGGCGATGCGCACACGGCCCGCCTCCATTCCCAGCGACTTCTCGAAGCGCACGCCCTGAATGGGCTTGGGCAGGCTCGTCAGCGCGTCGAAGCGCCGCTCGACGCCCTCCGCGTTGCGCGCCGTGCCGCGAACGCGCATCGCCTGGCCGCTCAGCATGCCCTGGGCGTCGGTGGCCTGCGTGGGGGCCGTCAGCGTCAGCTCCAGGGAGCCATACTCGCCCGTCACCGCGCTCGCGTCGCCCAGCGTGGCGCCGGTGAGCAGGTCCACGGTGTGGGTGGTCAGCATCTCGGCCAGCGCGTCGCCCGGTGAGTAGTGTCCGGGGTGCGCATGGGCCGTGCCGCCGATGAGCGTGTACCAGTCGAAGCGGCGGGCCGTCAGCGCGCGGCCTTCAAAGAAGCGCACCGGGCCCACGGAGAGGTGCGCGGATTCCACCGTCACCGTCCAGCCTCGCTCGTTGGCGCCCGTCATGGGCGTGGACGTCACCTCCACGGGAAAGGTGCGCCGCTCCGCTTCGCTGCCACAGCCGCTCAGGACCGTGGCCGAGGCGGCCAGGGCCAGCGCGCCGGTGAGGATGTGTCTGAGATTCATAGGTGGACCTCCAGGGAGAGCGAGGCCATCCGAGGCGACCCCGCGGTGAAATGTCTTGCCGGGACGAGGCTCGCCGCGGCGGCAGGGTCGAAGCGCGAGCCGTAGACGAACTCGCCATCCCTCCAGCGCGCGTCGAGCAGGTTCGAGACCTCCAGCCGCAGCCCCAGCTCGCCCCGTCGGATGGCGACGTGCGCATCCGCGAGGAACACGGTGGCGCTGCGCTCGCTGAAGGGCAGCGGGCGTGGACCGATGAAGGTGAGCCCCGTGCCCAGCGACAGCGTGCTACCGCCGAACCCCGTCCAGGTCAGCGGACCGTCCCAGCCCACGTCGGCGCGCGCAACGAAGGGCGCGAAGTAGGGCAGCAGCGTGTCCGAGGCTCGCACGTAGGCGTGGGCAAACGTGGCGCTGACCGAGGTGACGAGCCCTGGCAGTGGACGGGCCTGGAGCGCGGCGGAGACGCCCGAGCGCAGCGTCTGGCCCGTGTACACAGTCGTGCCCACCGTGTGGTCGAAGAAGAAGTCGTTGTCCACCTGCGAGCCGAAGAGGCTGAGCTGCAGGGCCCAGTGCTCGCCGTCCTTGCGCGAGCCCAGCTCCGCGCCTCGGATGGAGACGAAGGGGGCGCGCTCGCCCTCCGAGAGGCTGCGCGCCTGCGGCGAGCGGAAGCCGTCACCGTAGCTGGCGAACAGGCGCCAGGCGTCCGCGTCATCTCCCAGCGCGTACTCCACGCCCGCCTTCGCGCCCAGGTGGACGCCGAAGGCACTGCGCGAATAGCCCTGTCCGTCGTAGTAACGCGGGTCCCGGAAGGCGAGCGCGTCGAAGACCTCCACACCCAACGCGTCCGCGCGCCCCCCCAACCGGAAGCTCCAGCGGCCCAGTGGCATGCGGGCCTCGGCCCAGCCCCAGACGTCCGTCTGGGTGAAGGCCGCGTCAATCTCGTCGGAGAAAAAGGTTCCGTCGGATTCGCGGTAGCGCCGCTGCGTCTGCTCCACGCTGTCTCGCCGTGCGCCCAGTCCCAGCTCCAGCGCGACCGGGCGGCCGAAGGCCGTCACGGACCTCCGATGCTCGGCGCGGGCGCCCAGCGTGGTGGCGTTGTTCGTCTGCTCCAGGCCGTCACCGCGCTCGTCGACACGGAAGCCCGTGAAGTTGTTGCGCAGCCGCAGGTCCGAGAGGATGCCGAAGACCTCCAGCTTCGTGCGCCCGTTCCCCGTGCGCGGCAGGTCCACGCCGAGCAGCAATTGGTGCCGTGACACCGAGCCGCCCTGCCGGCCCAGGGCGGCGGAGAAGAAGTCGCTGCGGCCCGAAAGCAGGTCGTCCTCGCGCACCACGCCCGGGGAGTCGAAGCGCGTGACGTAGCTGCCTGCGAGTGCGCGGACCGTCAGCCCATCTCCAAGTGTCGCATTGGCCTGGGCGAGGAGCGAGGCGCGGCCGTAGCCCCGCTGAGCGCCGAAGCCTCTGCCTTCACCCAGCTCCACCGCGGCGAAGGTTCCCGCGTCGTCTCCCGGTCGCACCGTGGCCACGAGCCGACGCTGGCCGTACTGGCCGAGTGTACCCAGGAGGTGGACGCCGGGCTCGGCGACGCCCAGGTCCATGCGGACGGTTCCCGCGACGGCGAAGTCGCCCTGCGCGGCGCGGTAGGAACCTTCCGTCACTTCGAGCGCCTGCACGACCTCTGGGATGACGAAGTTGATGTCCGCGTAGCCCAGCGCGTGGATGTGGCTCACCTCGTTCACTGGCAGGCCGCCGACGTCGAGTTCCACGTCCTGGCCGTGCAGCGCGTCGAAGCCTCGGAGGAAGAGCTGTTGGGCCTTGCCCTCTCCACTGTGCTGCGAGGCCACGAGGCCGGGAACGGCTCGCAGGAGGTCCACTGCGTTCCTGCGTGGCGCAGCGTCCAAGATGTCCCGGCCCAGTGTCACCTCGGACGCGCTTTGCGCGGGACGCGCGCCGCGCACCACCGTGGACTTTGACGGCGGTTCCTCGGCCTCGAGGTCGGATGCGCTGGTGAGGGATTCCTCCTGCTCCGAGGGGAGAGGATGGGAGCTTGCCTCCGACGAGGGGACGTCGGCGGTTGGGGGGCTGGGGTGAGGAGAGGATGCTTCCTTGGGAAGCTGTCCGGGCTCGTTGGCTGGGGACGTGTCCGCTTCCGCCGGAGACTTCACGGGCGTGATGGCGCTGGCCGAGGGTGGGGCTTGGCGCTCCGTGTTCACGAATGGCGGCACGTCGTCATGTGCGCTCGTGCCCGTGCCTGCCGCGGCACGCTCGGACGCGGGAGATGGCTCTCGTGCCGCATCTGGCGGACGGTTCGAGGGCGACAGGGCGAGGACACACGACGACATTGCGGCAACGAGGAGCACGGGCACGTACGGACACACAGCGGCGCAGGCCCCATGCTGCGGCGTCTTGCTCACGCTTGGACTTCGCGCGGCGCACGACGCCCCAGGGAGTGACCCCACCGGGACGGGTTCAGAAGTGAGTCAGCAAGCAGGACACACGGACCCCTGCGTGCTCCGCACGCGAGGCTCCTTGCGTTGGCTGCGCGAGGGTGATGACGGCTACGGGCCCTGGGGCATCGCCGTCGGGCGCACCGCGGAGCCGGGGACCCTCGTGGGGCCTCGCTGGAGCTCCGCCAGCCACGACACTTCACGCACGCGCGGCAGCTTCATCACCGCCCAGGCCAGCGCGACCGCCTGCAGGTGCTCCACGGAGCCCGTCAGGTGCTCGTGCCCGCTCTTCCGTTCACCGTCGGGTGCGGGTTCCCCCGCGCCCTCATCGCCACGGTGTGCGTGCTCGTCCCCCGCACCGTGCGCATGGGCGCGCCCGTGCGGGTGTGAATGGGCATGGGGGTGGTGATGACCACCATCGCCGTGCTCCACCACCGCGTGCAGCACCGGCGCCACCACGAGCCCGTACACCAGGACCATCAGTCCCAGGCTGGCCAGGTCGCGTCGGTCGTGGGGGTTCAACAAGGCCGTGGAGCCCAGGGTGAGGGGAGGGGTCGGCCGCCTCCTATCTGTCTTCATCCGGACGCGCAAGGCACCGTCCCCCCTCGGATGGGTGCCTCGCGGACACATGTCGCCTCGCTCCGTGTAGCGCGCTTGACGCAGCGCATTGGTTTCCGCTGCCCTCGCCGGCCAACGCCGCTACACTTGTGCCGTGCGTTCTGAATCCGTCGCGCTCAGCCGTGTTGTCTCCGAAGCAGATGTGCCCCCGCCTCCGTCCCGCGCAGCACGCCTGCGGGCCCTGGCCACGGAGACCTTCGACGTCCTCATCATCGGGGGCGGTGTCACCGGCGCGGGCTCGGCGCGGGATGCCGCGCTTCGGGGCCTCAAGGTGGCGCTCGTCGAGCGTGACGACTTCGCCAGCGGCACCTCCAGCCGCTCGTCCCGGCTCATCCACGGCGGCCTTCGCTACCTGGAGCACGGCCACCTGGGCCTCGTGTTCGAATCCAGCATCGAGCGCCAACGCCTGCTGCGGCTCGCCCCGCACCTGGTGCGTCCGCTCGCCTTCATCTGGCCCGTGTACGCGGGCGCCCGTGTGCCCCGCTGGAAGCTCAACGCGGGCCTCATGCTCTACGACGCCCTCTCCCTCTTCCGGAACGTGAAGGGCTACCGGCGGCTCAACGCCCGGCAGGTCCACGCGGCCGAGCCCGGCCTGCGCACCGACCACCTCAAGGGCGGTGCCCGCTACTACGACGCGGCCACGGACGACGCGCGCCTCACCCTGGCCAATGCCGTGGGCGCGTCCGAGGCGGGAGCCGTCGTCCTCAACCACGCGTCCGTGAAGGCGCTCGTCCTGGAGCAGGGACACGCGCACGGCGCGACGGTGGTGGACCACCTCACTGGCGAGGAGGTCACCGTGCGCGCACGGGTCCTCGTCAACGCCACTGGCCCGTGGAGTGATGAAATCCGCCGGCTGGATGCGCCGAATGGGGCGAGCCCGGCCGTGCGCGGCAGCAAGGGCGTCCACCTCGCCGTGCCGCGTGAGCGCATCAACCACCGCGACGCCTTCACGCTGCTGTCCCCCAAGGACGGCCGGGTGATGTTCGTGCTGCCCGCCGACAACTTCACCATCATCGGCACCACGGAGACGTCCACGCGCGCGCACCCCGCGGAGGTCCGCGCCAGCGAGTCCGACGTGGCCTACCTGCTGGAGTCCGCCAACGCCTTCTTCCCCGAGGCGCGCCTCACTCGCGCGGACGTGGTGAGCGCGTGGGCCGGCATCCGTCCCCTGGTGGCCAGCGGCTACCACGGCACGCAGGCCGATGCGGGCAGTGCCAGCCGAGAGCACGCCATCGACGTGAGCCCCTCCGGCGTGCTCGCCATCAGCGGTGGCAAGCTCACCACCTATCGCGTCATGGCGCGCGACGTGGTGGACGCCGTGGAGCGCCGCCTGGGCCAGCCTCGCCGCCGCTCGCCCACGGATGTGTTGCCCCTGCCGGGGGGAGACATCCGCGCGCTGGATGCCGAGTTCGCCGCGGCGCGCGCCGAGGTGGGAGACGACGCCACAGCCGTCCACCTGGTGCGCGCCTATGGCAGCCGCTGGCGCCGCGTGTGGGCCCTGACGCGGGAGGACGCCGCGTTGTCCCGGCCGCTCGCCGAGGGGCTTCCCTACCGGGCCGCCGAGGCTGCCTGGGGTGTCACCCACGAACTGGTGCACACCCTGTCGGACCTGCTCATCCGCCGACTCAAGGTGGCGTTCGAGACGCGCGACCAGGGGCAGGCGGCCGCGCGTGTGGCGGCCGAAGTCATGGCGCCCCGGTTGGGCTGGGACGCCGCGGAGACACAACGGCAGCTGGACGTCTATGCCGCCGATGCGCTCCGCCTCTTCGGCGTGGATCCAGCCGAGGCGTGAAAGGGCGAACGCTCCCCTGTCGGCTGCTCGCCGGGCACGTCCTGCCACGGACAGGGGCGCGAGCGGACGATTCGCTGGCGTGGTTAACTTGCGCTCCGGGAACGGAATCAGGTGTCCTCCCGTTCATGCGCGTCCCTGGAAATCCATCAGCCGCGCCGTGACGTACGACGCCTGCTGGACGGGGCACTCGAGGAGCGTGAAATGAAGCGTTGCGTCTGGCTGGGTCTGGTCGGGGGGCTGATGGCATGTGGCTCGGAGCAGGAGCCCAAGGCGTGCCCTGGTACCGAGGGGTCGTCCCAGTTGCCGGCGGTGGTGTCCGCGGCGCGAAGCGAGGCGGCCCTGACGGACGATGGCGGGGAGGACGTCATCATCGCCTTCCGGCAGCGCGTCTTCGCCTCCGCGCAGGCCAACACGGATGCTTTCGCCAACGAGGTGACGCGCGCTGGAGGCCAGGTGAAGCAGCGCGTCCCGTCGCTGAACATGCTGTCCGCCCGGGTGTCTCCCGAGGTGCGCGCGGCGCTCGCCCGGAATCCGGACGTGGTGTCGGTGTCGCCCAACCGTCCGGTGTATGCGCTCGGCATGTCGCGGCCACCGCTGCCCGCGCAGGCGTGGCTGGGCGCGGAGCCTCGGCCGCCCCCCAACACCGTGGGCTCCGTGGGGGAGTACACCGACGGCCTGAAGATGGTGCGGGCCAACAAGGTCTGGGATTCCAACGACGACGGTGTCCTCGATGTGGGTCGGCCTTCGGGCACGGGCATCAAGGTGTGCGTCATCGACAGTGGTTGGGACAACCGCCACCCGGAGCTGCAGGCTGCCTTCATCGGAGGCAAGGACTTCATCAACGGGTCCGCCAACGCGCTGGCCCTGGACGCGCAGGTGGACTCGAAGGGCAACGTGCTGCTGTGGGGCGGCGGACACGGCACGCACACCGCGGCCACCATCGCCGCGCAGCTGGCCGGGGGCGGCCGGGTGCGGCTGGGCGAGGACCCCAACGGCACGGTGGGCGTGGCCCCCACCGCGTCGCTGCTGATTGCTCGGGTGCTGAACGAGCGCGGCACGGGCGACACCCTGAATGTCATCGCCGCGCTCCAGTGGTGCCAGGAGCAGGGGGCGAACATCGTGTCGCTGTCGCTGGGCGCCGTGTCGAAGAATGAAGCCGAGGAGCTGGCCTTCAACCAGGCCAGGGCGAATGGCGTGCTGGCCATCGCGGCGACGGGCAACTCCGGCGCGGGCGAGGTGTCCTTCCCCGCCGGGTACGACTCCGTGGTGGGCGTGGGCGCGGTGACCTTCTCGGGGGAGTGGGCCAGCTTCTCCCAGTACGGCCAGGGCATCAACCTGGTGGCCCCCGGCGTGGGCGTGTTGAGCGCCACCATCATCGGCGGGGCGCCGTATGGCGAGGTGGCCGCGAGCGGCCAGCAGTTCGCGTCCAACCCCCTGGAGTTCTCGGCCGTGGGCGCCTATTCGGGGCGGATGGTGAACTGCGGCCTGGGCAGCAGCATCTCCGACTGTGGAGAGGCCGCCACCTGTGATGGCTTCGTCGCCTATGTTGACCGCGGCGGCGGCATCCTCTTCGAGGAGAAGGTGCGCAACGCCGTCCGTGCCGGAGCGAAGGCCGTCATCATCGGCAACCACACCGCCGAGGAGGGCACGGGCAACTTCACGCTCAACGGGCCGTCCAAGCTGTGGGTGCCCACCGTCTCCGTGTCCTTGGAGTCGGCCAACGTGCTCCGCGAGCTCATGGGGCAGGACGTGACGTTGGACGTCACCGGTCTGGACTACACGCTGCAGACGGGCACCTCCATGTCGACGCCGCACGTGGCCGGGGTGGCGGCCCTGGTGTGGAGCCTGAATCCCCAGCAGCTCGATGCGGAAAAGGTACGCAAAGCCCTGCTCGAGACGGCCCGGGATTTGGGGCCGGCCGGGTGGGATCCGAACTACGGCAACGGCCTGGTGGATGCGGTGGAGGCCGTCCAGCACGCAGAGGGCCAGCTGACCCCGGCGCCGTAGGTCACCGCAGCCAGCGTCAGCGCAGGGTAATCAGGGGGGAGGCCACCAGGCACGCCCCCACGCGGGCTTCCAGCGCCGCCACGGCTTCCCGTGAAGGGTCGTCACACCAGTCGACGGCCCGGGTGGCGGTGGTGAGCGCGTCGTTCCGGGGCCAGGGCTCGTCGGCGCTTGGGAGGCGCGTCACCTGGAGCGTGGTGATGCCCACGAAGGCCACCGACGCCAGGGCCGCGGTCAGCATCTTCCCCCAGTGCATCCAGCTGACCTTCGGGGCGGCGGGCACCACGGGCTTTCGCAGCCGGGACTCCAACGCGGCGAAGTCCAGGGCGGGCCGCGCCGGCATGCGCCGCGCGCGCTGCGCCATCCACCCACGCTCCGCGCGCAGCCAGCTCAGCGCGTGCTGACAGGCGGAGCAGGCCTGGGCGTGAGCGCGGACCCGCGCGGCGTCCTCGGGGGAGAGTTCGTCGGCCAGCAGCGCGTCCAGTTCGGTTTCGCGACAAGCGCTCATGAGTGGCCTCCAACGTGTGCGGCCAGGTGCTCGCGCAGTTGGAGCCGCGCGCGGTGGATTTCGTTCTTCACCTTCTGGAGCGACCAGCCCATCACCGCTGAAATCTCCTCGTAGGGCAGGCCGTGGTCGATGCGCAGCAGCAGCGCCGCGCGCCGGTCCTCGCGCAGCGTCCCCAGCGCGCCCGCCAGCAAGCCTTCCAGTTCCCGGTCCAGGAGCAGGTCCTCTGGCGTGGGCGTGGGCAGCACCGCCTCCACCTGACTGCCATGGACTTCATCGTCCATGTCCACGTGGACGCCCCGGTGCCGCAGCGACTCCAGGTACACGTGCCGGGCGATGCCCAGCAGCCACGCCCCCAGCCGGTCCTCGTCGCGAAGCGCGCCCAGCCGCGCATGGGCGCGGACGAAGGTCTCCTGCGTGGCTTCGTCCGCCGCGGCCTCGTCGCGCAGCAAGTCTTTCAAGAAGCGCCACACCCCCGCGGCGTGCCGTTCAAACAGCCAGCGGAAGGCCGCGGGGTCACCCGTGCGCGCCCGGCGCAGCAACGTCCGCTCCCGGTCCGTGTCGGACGGGGGCGCACCTGCCAGCACCATTTTCATCGCGGAAAGGAGGGCCACGGCACCAAGGTGTCACGGGCGGCCCGGGAGTTTCACGCGCGCGTGCGTTTTTCCCGCGCCCGACTGCCTGGTGGCAGGACTGACACCCCGAACCGCAATCCCACGCACGCCGGGTGGTGGTCTTGTTGAATGACAGTCGTTGTTGATAAGAGAACTTTCATGTCCTTGAACTCTGGCCGTGTGGATGCACCCACGGCGCACGTTCCGCGCCTGCAGGGGCACCTGCCCGTGCTGGACGGTGTGCGGGGCCTCGCCGTCCTGCTGGTGGTGTTCTTCCACACGACCCACCTGAGCGACCAGAGCGTGGCGGGACGCGTGACGTGGTGGCTGGCCGGCGCCGGATGGACGGGCGTGGACCTGTTCTTCGTCCTCTCCGGCTTCCTCATCACCGGCATCCTCTGGGAGGCGAAGGGGCAGCCGTACTTCTTCCGCAACTTCTACATGCGCCGCTTCCTGCGCATCTTCCCGCTCTACTACCTGGCGTTGGCGGTGTCGTTCCTGGTGCTGCCATCGCTGGCGGGCCGACTGGGCCTGGACGAGCGCATCACCACCGACGGCGCCGTCTGGTACCTGCTGTACTTCTCCAACTTCTACCAACTGTGGGTGGACACCACGCACCCCATCCTCGGCGTGGTGTGGTCGCTGGCCATTGAAGAGCAGTTCTACATCGTCTGGCCCTTCCTCATCGCCGCGGTGTCGTACCGGGGCGCCATCCGGCTGTGCCTGGGCACCATCGCCACGGCCATCCTGGTGCGCGTGGGGCTCACGCTGTACGGGGCCAGCATCGAGAGCACCTACGTGGTGACGTTCTGCCGCGTGGACTCGCTGGCGATGGGCGGCCTGCTCGCGATGGCGCTGCGCCACCCGGAAGGGCTGGGCCTGAAGGCGTTCCCGTGGATGCGCTGGGCGGTCTGGGCCTCGGTGCCGGTGGTGCTCGCGCTGGTGGTGCTGCCGGTGGGCCCCACCTTCGAGCTGGTGAAGCGCACGGGCGGCTACACCGCCATCGCCGTGCTCTACGCCGTGTGCGTGTACAAGGCGGTGGCCGTCTCCAAGGGCCATGTCCTGTACCGCTTCCTCACGACGCGGCTGCTGCTCACCTTCGGCAAGTACAGCTACGCCATCTACCTCATCCACTCACCGCTGGACGCCATCCTGCGCCGCACGGTGCTGAAGACGCCGCTGAAGACGGTGGCGGGCTCGGACATGCCCATGCAGCTGGTGTTCTACGTGGTGGCCGCGGGGCTCTCGCTGGGGCTCGCGCTGGTGAGCTGGAACCTCTTCGAGAAGCACATGCTGAAGCTCAAGGACTACTTCCCCTACGGCCAGCGTCCCGCTCCGGTGTCGCTGCCGGTATCGCTGCCGGAGGGCACCCAGGCCGAACGGACCGAGGCTTCCGCCCGGGTGGCGTGACGTTCGCTGGAGTACCCGGCACCGCCGTCCAGCGCCGGGGTTCCCGTCGCGTCGTCAATCACGGCGCATGGAGAAGGCTTCCGCGACGCGCAGGGCCCACGTCTCCGCCGAGTCGAGCTCCGCGCGGGCGCTGGCGTAACGGTCCAGCCCGGCCTCCGAGCCGTCCCGCGCGAAGATGGCGTCGTGCAGCTCCTTCTGTGCGCGGCTGAGCCAATGGCTCGCCTTCTGGCGAAGCTGGGCTGCCTTCTGGGGCGTGGGGGCGGCGAGCGCCGGATCCAACAACTCTTGCTCCTCGGGGTACGGGGACGTCACCTTCACGAAACCGGCCTGCGCAATCGTCGTAGTCATGCTCTGAGAATTCGCACCGAACGGCGAGCAGGCACCTGACCAATGGGGCAGGACGATGTGCAATGGCGTGCACTGACCTGCCCTCCAGGGCCGGTGGGCGGGGCGCGACTTCGAGCCGGGGCAGTCGTTGCCTATCGGCTGTTGTCCCGCGAGGTGGGAGCCGGAGCTCCCGGGCGGCTACTTCCGCAGACTCGCGAGGTCGATGACGAACCGGTACTTCACGTCTCCCTTCAGCAGCCGCTCGTAGGCGTCGTTCACCTGCTGGATGGAAATCAGCTCGATGTCGGAGACGATGTTGTGCTTGCCGCAGAAGTCTAGCATTTCCTGCGTTTCCTGGATACCCCCAATCATCGAGCCCGAGAAGCTCCGCCGCGTGGGGATGAGGGAGAAGGGGCGGACGTCGAGCGGCTTCTCCGGGGCGCCGACGAGGACCAGGTGGCCGTCCCGTCGCAGCAGCCGCAGGTACGCGTTGATGTCGTGCTGCGCGGAGACGGTGTCGAGGATGAAGTCGAACCCGCCCGTCTGCGCGGCCATCTCCTCCTTGTTCGAGGAGACCACGACGGCGTCGGCGCCCAGGCGCGCGGCGTCCTGCTTCTTGCGGTCGGTGTGGCTGAAGACGGTGACGTGGGCGCCCATGGCCTTGGCCAGCTTCACGCCCATGTGGCCCAGTCCGCCCAGGCCCACCACGCCCACGCGCTGACCCGGCTGCACCTTCCAGTGCCGCAGCGGCGAGTACGTGGTGATGCCGGCGCACAGCAGCGGCGCGGCGGCGGCCGGGTCCAGGTTCTCCGGAATCCTCAGCGTGAAGGCCTCGTCCACGACGATGGCCTCGCTGTAGCCGCCCTGGGTCGCTGTCTGCCCGTCCTTCTCCTTGCCGTTGTACGTCTGGACGTTGCCCTTCTCGCAGTACTGCTCCAGGCCCTCCTGGCAACTGGGGCAGGTGCGGCAGGAGTCGACCATGCAGCCGACGCCGGCCATGTCCCCGACCTTGACCTTCTTCACCTGGTCTCCCACGCGGACCACGCGGCCGATGATTTCGTGGCCTGGGACCATGGGGAACCGGGAGCCGCCCCATTCGTCGCGCGCCTGGTGCAGGTCGGAGTGGCAGACGCCGCAGTAGAGGATTTCAATCTGCACGTCGCTGGGGCCGGGCTCGCGGCGCTCGAACTGGAACGGGGCGAGGGGGGACTTGGCGTCCTGGGCGGCATAGCCGCGAACGGGAATCATGAGGGGTGCTCTCCTGGCCTTGGGGTGTTGTCACTGCTCGGCGGAACGGAATATGCGTCCGCGCTCGCGCGCGCGTAACAGGCGAAATCGGGACGCGCTGCTTAGGAAATCTTCACAATGGCCTTCACGCCGCTCAATGCCCTGAATGCCTTCCTGGTGGTGGGGCGCAAGCGCAGCTTCGCCGCGGCCGCCTCGGAGCTGGGCGTGTCTGCGTCCGCGCTGAGCCAGTCCGTCCGCCAGTTGGAGAAGCGGCTGGGCGTGGTGCTGCTCACCCGCACCACGCGAAGCGTGTCCCTCACGGACGCGGGCCGCCGCCTGCTGGAGTCCGCAGGGCCGCCCGTGGAGCAGGCGCTCGATGCCCTGAAGACGGCCACCGCCCGGCCGGGCGAGGTGTCTGGTTCGGTGCGTCTCACCGTGCCCACCGTCGCCGTCACACCCGTGGTGACGCCCATCCTGGCGCGCTTCCTCCGGCGCCACCCGCGCGTGGAGGTGGACCTGCGCGTGGAGGACCGGCTGGTGGATGTTGTGGCGGAGGGGTTGGATGCCGGCATCCGCATGTCGGAGGCGCTGGAGCGCGACATGGTGCAGGTGCGCCTGTCGGGCAGCTCTCGCTTCGTCGTGGTGGGCGCGCCCGCGTACCTCGAGCGGCGGGGCACGCCCGAGCGGCCCACGGATTTGCTGACGCACGACTGTCTCTGCATCCGCTCCGAGACGACGGGCTCCATCTATCAGTGGGAGCTGGAGCGTGGGCAGCGCAGCTGGCGCGTGCCGGTGCGCGGGCCGTTCGTCAGCGCGCATTGGAGGGCGCACGTGGAGCTGGCGGAAGCGGGCCTGGGGCTCGCCTACGTGTTCGAGCCGTCCGTGGAGGCGGAGCTGGCGCGCGGCACCTTGCGCCTGGTGTTGGAGCCCTACGCGGCGCGTGTGGAGGGTTTCTTCCTCTACTTCCCCAGCCGCGCGCAGGTGTCGCCCGCCTTCCGCGCCTTCCTGGACGTGGCGCGCGAGGTGACGGCGGCGCCTCGCTGAGCCGAGCCGGCTACGCGGTCGGGATGTTGCGTACGCGGCCCCGCACGAGCGCCGCTTCTTCGGAGAGGCCCGTCTCGTCCAGCAGCGCGGCGGCGCGGTGATAGAGCAGGGCGGCCTCCAGGTGGCGCAGGGCGGCGGCCTCCGCGTTGGCGGCGGAGACGAGGAAGGGGGCCGCGCGGCGTGGCTCGTGGCCGTCCAGCCAGTGCTGGGCCACGACGACGGGCGCGGCGCCGCGCTGCTCCAGGGCCACGGCGAGCCGGCGGTGGAGCAGCGTGCCCAGCGCGCCGGGGACGCCCTGGCGCACCACCTCGAAGAGCAAGTCATTGGTAAAGCGCTCGCCCCTCAGAATCTGCGCGCCTTCCAGCTCCGCCACATGCGTGACGAGCGCCAGCGGGTTCATCTCCAGCACCTCGCTGGCCAGCTCCAGCGTGAAGTCCGTCTTCGCCAGCGCCGCCAGCCGGGCCACCAGCAGCGCGGACGGGGACAGCCGCTCCAGCCGCTGCTGGATGAGCTGCTGGCCCCGGCCGGAGGCGGGGACGTGTTCGGGCCAGCCGCGTTCCAGGCCGCCGGTCTCCAGCAGGTACTTCAGCGTCTCGGTGATGAAGAGCGGGTTGCCGCCGGTGTGCCGCGTCACGTCCTGCACCAGCTTCTCCGCGCCGGGAAGCTCCAGGCTTTGGAGCAGCGCGCCCACCGCCGAGGAGCCCAGGGGCTGCAACTCCACCAGGATGGCCAGCCCCGCGGTCACCAATTGCTGGACGAAGACGGTGGCCTGGGGCGACAGCTCATCCGTCCGGTAGGTGTCGATGAAGCGCGGGAAACGGCCGCCGGGCTCGGGCGCGTGGCGGCGCGACAGCATCAGCACCGCGAACTCCGCGGTGGCGCTGTCCATGAACTGGAGGTCGTCGGCCACCATGGCGTCCACGCTGGCCGCGAGCTGGTAGACGAGCTGGCACTGCGCTTCCAGGAAGCGGCTGCGGTCGGCCTCGTCCGCCATGGGCGGGGGCAGGCCTTCCTGCCCGGCCTGGTCCGGCAGCAGGCGCGCCAGCTCGCGCCGCACCCAGCGCGGCAGGTCCGGGTCGGGAACCCGGGCCAGCATCTGCCGCACCAGCCGCACGTGTGAGGCGTAGGGTACGCTCTGTTCGCCGGGCCGCGCCTCCAGCAGCAGGTAGCTGCCCCGCGACGCCGCGAAGTCATGGGCCAGGCGCGTCTTGCCCACGCCCGGCTCGCCAGCGATGAAGATGGTCTGCCCCGCCTCCCAGGCGGCCTCCATCCGCGCCCACTCGGGCTCGCGGCCCACCAGGACCGGTGGCCGGAGCACGGAGAGGGGCAGCCGGCTCGTGGGTGGGGGCACCTGCCTGGGGG
>NZ_VHLB01000129.1:0-18803 GCF_006547365.1 Myxococcus sp. AB056
CTGCGGCGCGGGCTGGGACGGCGCCTGGGGGGCCGCCTGGGGGCCGCTGAGGGTGTGCACGGCGCGCCGCAGCGACTCCTCCAAGTCGCGGGCCGGGGGGGACACGGCGGACAGCATCTGGTTGGCGCTGCGCGCGTGGCGGCTCTGACTCTCCGCGGCCAGCTTGAGCTGGGTGAGGGCCTCGCTGACCAGCCGGCGGGCGTCCTCCAGCTTCTGCCGGGCCTGGTAGTAGGCCACGTCCACCATGTGCTTCTGGAGCGTCAGGCGCTGCTCCTCGGTGATGCCGGAGAGCTTCTCCGCGCGCCGGAGGTAGTAGAGGCCCTGGTCGACCCGGGCCGGCTCGTCCGACGCGATGCGCGGCCGGGCCAGGCTCTCCAGGACGGGGAACAGGGCCTGGTCCAGCTCGTCCCGGTCGGTGAACTTGCGCGTCAGGAGGGCCGAGACGTCCTGGCCTTCAATGGCGACGGGCGCATAGGCGTCCGCCAGCCGCGGGTCCCCGGTCCGGTAGGGGACCGCGCCCATGGGGGCGTTGCGGCCCTTCATCACCACCAACTGCCCGTCTTGGAGGGCCAGGGTGAAGGTGCGCGCGTTGAGCTGGGAGAGGAGGAAGACGACTACGCCGCCCAGGCCCAGGATGAGAGTGAAGACGAGGAGCCGCGTGAAGGTACGCCGCGCCCGATAGCCGAATCCCTGTTGTGCCGTTCCGTTCATGTCGCCTGCCCTCCTGACGTACGAGCGCGAGGCCCATTTCCAGCCCCGGCGCTTAACTTGGGGCGCGCCTGCCCGGGGGTATACTCCCACTCCCGAACACACCGATGCACCACACATTCCGCCGCTTGGGGCCCAGCGAGCTGCTGCCCCGCTACATTTTCGCGGAGAGCCTCTTCGCCCGTCGACGGGTCCTGGAAGTCGATGCGGTCGCCTCCACCGGGGGCGAGAGCGCACGCTTCCTCGTGGAGAGAGGCGCGCGCGCGGTCGTGTCGTGCGACAGGGATGTAGCGGCGGTCGAGGCCGCGCAAAAGGCGCACGGCGGTCCCTCCTTGCGCTTCCGGGCCAACGTCTACGACGACTTCGAGTCGGGCAGCTTCGACGTGGTGCTGGTCGCAGACCTGGCGCCGTACGTGAAAGCGCCGGAGCTGTTGGCGGAGCTGGCGCGACTGGTGACGAAGCAGGGCTTCCTCGTGGGCGGCCTGCGCAATGTCGCGGGGCTCGCGTTGCCCCAGTTGCTGGAGGCCGAGGAGGGCGTGCCGCCCACCTATGGTCAATTGCTGGACGCCCTGTCGGTCCACTTCGCCTCTGTGGAGGTGGCCACGCAGTCCCCGGTGCTGGGCTACCAGCTCGCCTTCGAGCGGGGCGAAGGGCTCCAGGTGGACGGCACCCTGGTGAATCACAGCGAGGCCGCCTACTTCCTGGTGGTGGCGGGGCAGGACCCGGCGCGCGTGGTGGACCCGACCTGGGTGCAGCTGCCTCCCGAGCCGCTGGCCTTCACGCGGGGCAAGCTCGATGAAGTGGTGGCGCGCGCGAAGTCCTGGGAGGAGCGCAGCGGCCGGCTGAAGGAGTCGCTGACGAAGCTCCGCGCGGAGCTGACGGACCGGGAGGCGGAGGCGGCGTCGCTGCGGCCCTCCTTGGAGACGGCCCGGGATGAGGTGGCCCGGCTCACCGCGCAGTTGGAGCAGGCGCGGGGGAGCCAGGAGGCACAGCGCGAGCGGGACGACCTGTCCGGGATGCTGCGGCGCCGCGAGCTGGAGCTCCAGGTGGCGCAGGAGCGGCTGGCCGACGCGGACCGGCGACTGGCGGCGCAGCGGCTGGAGGTGGAGGCCGCGCAGCGTGCCCAGGCGGACGCGGGCGTGCAGGTGTTGGCGGCCCAGGAGTCGCTGCGGCTGGAGCGTGCTCGTCGTGAGGAGACGGCGGCTTCTCTAGAGGAGGCCCGCGAGCGGCTGACGCAGGCGTATACGCAGGTGCGGGACCTCCAGGAGGAGCAGGCCACGCTGCGCATCGAGCGCGAGCGGGACCGGCTGGCCGCCGAGCGCGCCGTGGAGCAGTCCGAGGACCGTCGGCGTGCCGCGGAGGCCGCGCGCGAGCGGGAGCTGCGCATCGCGGAGCAGTACTCGGCGGCCCTGGCGGCGGTGGAGCACCTGAAGGCCGAGGCGGCTCGGGCGGCGGAGACGTCCCGGGACGCGGGCGCCGCCGTCTCCGTGAAGGATGCGGAGCTGGCGCGCACGGCTCGGGAGCTGGTGGACGCGCGGCAGCGGACGGCCTCGGCGGAGGGTGCTCAGAAGGACGCGGAGTCGCGACTGGAGTCGCTCCAGGCGGAGGTCCGGGGTCTGGAGACGGAGCTGGCCGCCGCTCGCGAGTCGCAGTCCCGTCTGGGCCAGGAGGTGGAGGCCCTGACGCACGCGGAGGCCTCCGCGCGGGCCACGGCGCAGAAGTGGGAGGAGTCGCTTCATCACGCCTCGCAGCGGTTGGAGGCGCTGGAGGCGGAGCGCGCTCGGACCGAGGAGCGCCTGGGGCAGGCGCTGGAGACGGAGCGGGACGCGCTCCAGTCCCGGCTGACGTCGCTGGAGCGCGAGCTGGAGGACGAGCGGGCTCGGGCGACGGCGTTGGAGCAGCAGGTCCTTGATGAGGTCTCCGCGAAGGGCGAGGTCGAGGCCCGGCGGCAGGAGCTGGCGGAGGAGCGCGCGGCCCTGGTCCGGCGCGTGGTGGAGCTGGAGGCCGAGGCTTCCTCGCACGCTCGTACGGGGCGGCAGTCCTCGGAGCGCGCGGAGGAGCTGGAGTCCGCGCTGCGGACCGCCCGAGAGGAGCTGGAGTCCGCGCACCTGGAATGGCAGGCGTCGGAGGAACAGCTCGGGCGCGTTCGCGGGGAACTGGACTCGGAGCGTGAGGCCCGGGCCGCGGTGGAAGAGGCGCTGCGGCTGGCGCGTGGGAAGCTGGAGGGCGCGGCGCAGCGGCTGACGGACGCCGAGGCCACGCTCTCGCGGACGCGTGAGGCGTTGGACGCGGAGGTTGCTCGGCGCACGGCGCTGGAGAACTCCCTGGCGGAGGTCCGGGCCTCGCTGGACTCCGAACAGGAGGGGCGGGCCCTTGCGTTGGAGTCGCTGCGTGCGCAGCTCGAGGCCGAGCAGGCACGGCGCAGTGACGCGGAGGCGACGCTCGCTGAGACTCGGGCTGGACTGGATGAGGCTCGCCAGTCGCTGACCCAGGTTCGGGACGCGCTTGCTTCCGAAGAGGAGCGGCGCGCTCGGTGGGAAGCGGCGCTCGGGGATGCGCAGGCGCTGCTCCAGGTGGAGGGACAAGAGCGCGCGCGGTTGGAGGTGGCGCTCACCGCGGAGGCGGAGCGACGGGCTCAGGCGGAGGACTCGCTTGTAGGCGTTCAGGCTCGCTTGGACGAGGCGCTGGCGCTGCGCGCGCGGACCGAGGCGGAGCTGGTCTCGGCCCAGGAGGCGCTGGTCCGGCACGAGGCTCGGGGCGAGACGGCGCTGGCTTCCGAACGTGAGGAGCGTGAGCGGCTGGCCGCGGAGCTCACCGCGATGCGGGAGCGTGCCTTCGGCGCGGACGAGGTCGTCACCCGGCTCCAGGCCGAGGCGGCTTCCGAGCGCGAGGCGCGTGCCCAGGCGCAGGAGGCGCTCGCAGCGGAGCGTGAGGCGCTTGCCCAGGTTCGTGCGGACCTGGACGTCGAACGCCAGGGGCGCGGCGATGGCGAGGCCGAGCTGGCTCGCGTGCAGGGGTTGCTTGGGGGGGAGCAGCAGGCTCGCTCGGAGGCGGAGGCGGCGCTGGCTCAGCTCCGTGCGACGCTCGGGGCGGAACAGCAATCGCTGGCCGATGCCGAAGCTTCCCTGTCCGATGCGCGTGCCGCGCTGACTGCGGAACAGCAGACACGCGCCGAGGCCGAGGCCGTGCTGGCGCAGTCTCGCGAGGCGTTCGCGTCGGAGCAGCAGGCTCGCGCCGAGACCGAGGCGGCGCTGGCGCAGTCTCGCGAGGCGTTCGCGGCGGAGCAGCAGGCTCGCGCCGAGACCGAGGTCGTGCTGGCGCAGTCTCGCGAGGCGTTCGCGGCGGAACAGCAGGTTCGCGCCGAGACCGAGGTCGTGCTGGCGCAGTCTCGCGCGGCACTCAAGGCGGAACAGCAGGCTCGCTCGGAGACCGAGTCCGTTCTCGCACAAGCTCGCGCGGCACTCGAGGCGGAGCAGCAGGGGCGTGCCGAGCTTGAGACGGCCCTGTCGCAGTCGCGTGAGTCGCTGACGGCGGAACAGCAGACGCTCATCGAGCTTGAGACCGCACTGTCGCGGTCTCGTGAGACGCTCACGGCGGAGCAGCAGGCTCGCGCGGCCATCGAGTCCGCCCTGTCCCAGGCCCGTGAGGCACTTGCCGCGGAGCAGCAGGCTCGCGCTCAGGCTGAGTCTGCACTGGCTCAGTCGCGTGCGACGCTCGAAGCGGAGCAGCAGACTCGCGCCGATACCGGTGCCGTGCTTGGTCAGACTCGCTCGGCACTGGAGTCCGAGCAGCAGGGCCGCGCCGAGGCCGAAGCTGCGTTGGCGCAGGTCCGCGCGGTGCTCGAAGCGGAGCAACGCACGCGAACCGATGCGGAGTCCGCGCTGCAAACGCTGCGCACGGAGGCATCCGAGCGCGACCAGGCACGGCAGGAGCGGCTGGCTGCCGCCGAACGTGTCATGGCCGAGCAGGAGCGCGCGCTCGAAGCGCAGCGTCTGGCGGCCGAGGCTCGCGAGCAGGAGCTGCGCGATACCGTGACGCGCCTGGAATCGGAGCGGGCGTGGGCGGAGGACACCGCGAAGGAACAGCGCTCGGCGTTGGAGTCCCGGCTCGCGGAGGCGCTCGCGGCGCAGGAGTCGGATGCGGCGCGTGCGGTCGCGCTGGCTCAGTCCCTGGCGGACCTTGAGTCGGCCCGAAGCGCGGCGGATGCCCAGCTCGCCGAGCGTGCAGGAACCATCGAGGCGCTGGAGACGCAGGTCGCCCAGCTGCGTGAGCAGGTCGCGGAGCGTGAGGCGGAGGCGGGCCGAGTCAGTGAGGCCGCCACCGAGGCTCGCGAGGCACTGACCCGGCAGGAAGCCGCCGCGCAGGAGCGACTCTCCGCGGTCGAGCGTGCGCTGGATGACGCGCTTGCTCGGGCGGAGCGGCAGCAGGGCGAAATCGAAGCGCTGACCGCGGATCGAGACCGCGAACGGACGGCCTTGGCTGCGGCGCAGCAGGAACTGGCGCATCTGGGCGCCGCGCGGCAGGAGAGCATGCGCCTGGGGGCACAGCTCCAGCGTGCCATGGCGGCCCTGAACGAGCGGGGCATGCACATCGCTCGGCTCGATGCCGAGTTGGTGGATGCGCAGGACCGGCTCGCGGCGCAGCGGGAGAACGCCGAGTTGCTCATGGTGCAGCTCGAGACGGCGCGGCGCTTCGCGGGCAAGGCCACCGCGATGGAGAACTCGCTCGAAGCCGAGCGCGCCGCGCTGGAGACGCTGCGGACCGAGCTGGCCCGCGCGACCGAAGCCGCCGCCACGGAGCAGGCGAGGGCGAACGCGCTGGAGGCCCAGCTCACGGACTCCGCCGATGGACTGACGCGGGCCCGTAGCGAGCTGGAAGCCCAGCGCGCCGAACTCGAAGGAAAGCTCTCGGACGCCGTCTCGCGTTCTGATGCTCAGCGCGCCGAACTTGAAGCGCAGCTCGCGGAAGCCGTCGCGCGTTCCAACGCCCAGCGCTCCGAACTCGAGGCGCAGCTCGCGGAAGCTGTTTCTCGTTCCGATGCGCTACGTGTGGAGGCGGCGCAGCAGTTCGCGGAGGCTGCTGCTCGCACCGAGGCCGAACGCACCGCGCTGGAGGCCCGGCTGGCGGAAGTCGCGGTCAACGCGGATGCACAGCGCGGCGCGCTGGAGGCTCAGTTGGCGGACGCCGTGGCCAGCCTCGAGGCGCAGCGTGGCGAACTGGAGGCCCGGCTCGCGGAAGTCGCGGCCTCCGCAGAGGCACAGCGCGCCGAGTCGGAGACCCGGCTGGCGGACCTCAACGCCCGGTTCGAGGCACAGCAAGCGGAGCTGGAATCGCGGCTCGCCGAGGCCTCCGCGAATTTCAATGCGCAACTGGCAGAGGCCAGTGACCGCGCGGCCCGGCTCTCCGACACCGCTGACCGTGCCCACGCCGACAGGGCCACACTGGAAGCCCACGTCGCCGAGCTCACGTCCCAGCTCGATGTGCTCCGCGCCGACCTGACCGCCGCCACGGAGCGGGCGGCCACGCTTCAGTCCGCCCAGGAGCGCCTCGCCCGCGCGGACTCCGACCGCGAGCGCCTCCAGTCGGACCTGTCCGTCGCCCGCGCCGCCCGGGTCCGCCTCGAAGGCCGCGTCACCGCCCTGGAAGCCGCGTCCACCGACGCCGTCCGGATCCTCGACGCTGAGCGCGCCGAGCGCACCCGCCTGTCCCAGGCGCTCGAAGTGGCCACGCAGCAGCTCCAGCAGCACGACGGCAGCGCGGCCGGGCAGCTCGCATTGCTCCAGACGGAGCGCTCCCAGCTCGATGAACAGCTCCGGGGGCTCGAAACCCAGCTCCAGTCCCAGAAGGCCCGCGTGGACGCGCTGGAGGCGGAGCGGACCGAACTCCTGTCCACCGTGGAGTCCCTCAAGGTGTCCTCCCAGCCCGAAGACGTGCTGGAGATGGCCGCGGAGATGGAGCTCCTCCAGTCCCTGGTGGAGGACCTCCAGCAGAAGCTCGCGGACCGCGAGGCCGAACTGGCCGCGGCAAAGCGGCCGGCGTCCCGCGCGGACAGCTTCGCCCTGTTGGACGCGCCCGAGCCGGCCCGGAATGAGCTGGTCCCCCCAACCGGGACGGAGCAGGGCGCCAAGGCCCCGGCGCGGCGCCCCCGAGGCGCGGTGCCCGCGCTGGACCTGCCGCCCCAGAAAATGCCCCCGAAGCCGGACGAGCGCGAATAGCCGCTCGCGACTAGGATTGCGCCCGTGGAAGCTCGCGAGCGCATCTTCAAGTATCAGGGCCTGGGCAATGACTTCGTCGTGCTGGACCGGCGCGGCTCCGGCGAGGACATCGACGCCGCCACGTCGCGGTGGATGTGCGACCGGCGCCTGGGCATCGGCGGGGACGGGGTGCTGGCGCTGCTGCCCTCCGAGCGTGGCGTCGCCCGCATGGTCGTGCACAACGCCGACGGCAGCATCGCGGAGATGTGCGGCAACGGCCTGCGCTGCGCGGTGAAGTTCCTGGTGGATGACTCGGGCCGGACGCCAGGCCACATCGACGTGGAGACCGGGGCGGGCGTGCTCACCTGCTACCCCTCGTATGGCGAGGGCGGTGTGGTGGCCGTGGACATCTCCATGGGTCCCGCCCGGCTGGTCGCCCCCAACCTGCCTTCGGGCGCCACGGGGCAGCCCTTTCTGGATGCCTTGGTGCCGGGCCATTCGCCCCTGCGCGCCTACGCAGTGAGCATGGGCAATCCCCACATGGTCCTCCTGGACCAGCCGCTGGAGGATGCCTCGCGCCTGGGGCCCCTGCTGGAGCACCACCCGTCCTTCCCGGACCGCACCAACGTGGAGTTCGTCAGTGTGGACTCGGACGGCCTCACCGTGGTGGTCTGGGAGCGAGGCTGCGGCCTCACCCAGGCCTGTGGGACGGGCGCCTGCGCGTCCGCCGTGGCCGCCGTGCTGGCCAAACGGCTCCCGGCCGATGCCTGGCTGCGCGTCACCCTGCCAGGGGGAGACCTGAGCATCCGCGTCCCCGCCGACCTGTCCGACATCCGCCTCCGTGGACCGGTGGCCTTCGTCTTCGAGGGCGTTGTCGCGATTCCCTCGGGCCGGTAACCTCCCGCGTTCCTCTCGCCCCCAGGTCAGAACGCGCCGTGGCCGGACCCATCCTCGTCGTCGACGACGACAAGTTCTTCCGTCAGCTCGCCAGCGACTTGCTCACGCATAACGGGCATCGCGTGGTGGCCGTGGAGAACGCAACGCTCGCGCTCGAAGAGGCGGCACGCACGTCGTTCGACCTGGTCATCACCGATGTGGTGATGCCAGGCGTGGACGGCTTCGCTCTCACCGCGCGCCTACGCGAGCGGGACCCCGACCAGGAGGTCATCCTCGTCAGCCAGCGCACCGACATCCGGGGCTCGGAGGTGGCGCTGCGCTCGGGCGCGGCGGACTGTCTCTCCAAGCCGGTGAACGCCAACGACATGCTGCTCGCCGTGGACCGGGCGCTGGAGCGCGCGTCCCTGCGCCGCGAGCGGACGCTGCTTCGTGACGAGAACCTGGAGTTCGCCCGCTTCCACAACCTGCACCAGCGCTGCCTGGAGCTCCTGTCCCATCCCGACCTGGAGTGGCTCCAGGAGCGGCTCACCTCGGAGCTGGCGGCCATCTGCGACGCGCAGAGCGCCGCGCTGTGGGTGGTGGACGACCGGGGAGACCTGGTGCTGCGGGCCTACCGCGGGCTGCTGGACCGGCAGTTCCTCGCGGAGAAGATGAGCCCGGAAGGGCCGCTGTCCGGACGCCTGCGAGAGGCCCAGCCGTGGCTGGCCCGCGACGAGCGCTCGTCGGTGATGTACGTGCCCCTGGTGGCGTCGGGGGAGGTCGTCGGGTTGGCGCAGCTCTCCGACCCGCTGTCGGGGGACTTCCGGCCCGAGCATTCGCGCGATGCTCGCGTGCTGGGTGACTTCGCGGCGGTGGGCCTGAAGAACGGCCGGAAGATGCTCGCGCTCCAGCGCCTGGGCCTGAGAGACCGCGAGACGGCGGCGTACAACCTCAGCTACTTCACCGACTACGCGTCCAAGGAAATCTACAAGGCCCGGCGCTACGGGCGGACGTTCTCCCTGCTGACCTTCTCCATCGACAACCTCCCGCTGGTGCGCGTGCGCCAGGGCGCGGCGGACGCGAAGAAGGCGGTGCGCGGCATCATCAAGGCGCTCAGCAAGATCATCCGCGACTCGGACGTCATCGCGAAGGCGAGCGACCAGGAGTTCTACCTCCTGCTCCCGGAGACGGACTTCTTCGGGGCGCTGATGTTCGTGCGCCGCGCCGTGGCCGCCGTGCGCGAGGAGCCCGAGGCCATGGAGGTGGACCAGCGCCTCCCGCTGGCGATGGTGGGCGGTGCCAGCACCTTCCCCAAGGACGGCGAGGACTTCGACGAGCTGGTGCACCGCTGCCGCCGCCGCATGGACGAGCGGCGCGCGTCATTGCAGCGCCGGCTGATGCTGGATGGGCTGCCCTTCTGGGACGAGGTGGACCTGCTGCTGGGCACGCCGAACAGCCCCCGGCTGCCGGTGGACGAGCGCTCCGAGCCGAGCCGCCGGGGGAAGGTGTCCGACGTCCTCTTCGACGAGCTCCAGGCGGAGATTGCCCGGGAGATGATGCGGGACCCTGGTTCGCGCGGCCTGCTGTACGTGGGCGGGCCGGAGATTCGCACGGACCTGAACATCGCCGCCGGGCTGGAGTCCGCGCCTCCCGATCTGGCGTCGCGCATCTACCTGCTGGGCCGCCGCGTCGACCTGGAGTCACACCCCGCGCTGACGCCCGTGTTCCTGGAAGGCGACGACCGCATCGCGCGGCACGAGTTCATCCTCTGGCTCTCCGAGAACGCGGCCTACGCGCTCATCCAGCGGCGGGGCCACGGAGCGACGTGGGGGTTCCACACCTCGGACACCGCGGTGGTGGACGGGCTCATCTCCAAGCTGCAGGCCGAATACGACCTGCAGCCCTACTGACACGAAGCGGAGCGCCACCGTGGCCCCGGTCCGGAAAATCCTCATCGCCGACCCTGACCTCGAGTCCGTGCGCTCGCTGTCGCGGGCGCTGCGCACCAAGGGCTATCAGGTGCACTACGCGCCGGATGGCTCGCGGGCCCTGGAGGTGGCCGTGCTGCGCCACCCGGACCTCACGCTGTTCGACGAGGCCTGCCGGCTGCTGGACGCGCGCACCTTCATCCAGATTCTGCGCACCAACCCGCGCACCGAGGACATTCCGGTGGTGCTCACCACCGCGAGCTTCGAGTCGGACCGGCTCCGCGGCCTGCGGGACGGCTACCTGCGCAAGCCCTTCAACCTGGACGAGGTGCTCAGCCGCATCGAGCACATCTTCCGGCGCAGCGAGGCGGCCAAGGACCTCAAGAGCGAGCAGCAGGAAATCGAAGGCTCGCTCAGCCAGCTCAGCATCCCGGACCTGATGCAGTTGTTGGGCATGAACCGGCGCAGCGGCCGGCTGACGCTGGAGCGCGGCAACGACCGGGGCGAGATTTCCGTCGTCGAAGGCCGCCCGGTGAACGCGAAGCTGGGGCGCGTGGAAGGGGAGAAGGCCCTGTTCCGCCTGCTGGCGTGGGTGGACGGGACGTTCACCTTCTCGCCCGGAGGCAACACGGCACGGCCGCGCATCAACCGCGGCATGGATGACGCGCTGCTGGAGGGCATGCGCCAGTCGGACGAGGTGAACCGGCTGATGCCCGGCCTGCCGCCGCGCCACACGCGGCTGATGCTGGCGCCGGACGCGGACCTGCAAGGAGACCAGCATCCGGTGACGCAGCAGGTGGTGGACCTGCTTCGCCAGCCACGCGCCCTGGGCGAGGTGTTGGACCTGGCGCCGGCCACCGACCTGGAGGTGCTCAACGTCCTCACCACGCTCATGCAGCGGGGCGTGGCGAGGGCCGCGGACGGAGACGGCGTGGAGGCTGCGTCCGGCGAGCTGCTGGGCGCGGCGGAGGTACACGCGCTGCGCGGCCGGATTCTCCGCACGCGAGCGCCCGCGAAGGTGGCCACCGCGAAAATCTTCGTGTGCGGCAGTGGCGCGAGCGCGGCCCGGCGGGTCCTCTCCCGCATGCCCGGCATGGAAGCGCTGTCAGCCGAGCCCACCGCGGTGAAGAGTGGTTTCGGCACGCTGGGGCGCCTGGTGCTCAGCGAGGTGCTGCGCCTGGACTTCTGTGTGCTGCCTCCCGCGGAGGCGGCGCGGCCGCTGTGGCGTCCCTTCACGGCGGGCGCCATGGGCGCGCTGCTGATGGATGTGGCCGAGCCCTCCGTGCGGCTCGCGCACTACCTGGCCTGGGAGGTCCGGATGCCGGTGGTGGTGGTGGGCGCGGAGGTACCGCCGGCGTTGCAGGGGGCTCCCGCGGGGGCCCTGGGCTCGGGGGATGACCTGGCGGACGCGCTGCGCTCGTTGCTGGTCCAGGCGCTCAACCCGGCGCCCACGCTGCCCGGCGTGCCCCAGGTGCAGCGGGCCGCCGCGTCCATCGTGTAGGCAGGGCGCTTCACAGCCGCGCGAGAATCTCCGCCTTCTTCTGCGCGTATTCGTCCTGCGTGATGAGCTCGTTGTCGAGCATCGACTGGAGGTCCTTCAGGGCCTTCACCGGGTCCGCGGGGGCCACGGTTCTGGCCTCGGTGAAGCCAGTGGCCGCCGCGACGAGGGCCTGGATGCTCTGGGGGCGCTGCTGATTGACGGGCCCCAGGACGACGAACCGCTGCGGGGCATTCGGATCGATCTTCACCTTGAGGCGCACGCCGGGCTCCAGGATGAAGGCCTTCCAATCATGCGCCCGGCTGCGGTGCTGCCGCCTGTAGGTGGGGAGGCCCGGCACCTCGAACTCCAGCAGGAAGTCGTAGACGTAACTCTTGTTGATCCGCATCGACGTGCGCTCCATCCGGAGGATGGTGGCCTCGCCGGCGGTCCCGTGCTCGCGGAGGCGCTGCGTCTGCACGTGCGAATAGACGAAGAACCTCGCAGCGCCGAAGCCGACGAGCGCGAAGAGCAGGAAGGGCAACATCGTCAGGACCGCGGTCAGCACCCAGCACCTCGATGCGCGTTCTCAGATACGCGCGAGAATCTGCGCCTTCTTCGCCTCGAACTCTTCCGGGGTGGCGCCCCGACGCTCTGGTGTGGACCCAGCCGCTTCCTCACTCGCGCCTGATACGACGCGCGTCCCCTCTGACGGACCTCCAGGAGCAGCTCGAAGACGGGACGGCGGTTGACGCGCAAGGCCGTGTCGCGCAACTCGAGCACCGTGGCCTCGGCGTCCTCGCCGTGCTTGAGCACCTGCCGCTCCACCGCCGCGTCGCGGGCGAAGCTCCTGACGACCCAGGCGGCGTACGCGAGGATGCCGCCGAAGAGGAGGAAGACGAAGAACTCGGTGGGCGTGGCGGGGAGCAATGCGTCCATCTGGCGGAAACCCTACCATTCTCCCGTGACGCGCTGGCCGGGGCCGTCACCCCAGCAGCCAGCGCATGGCCTCCGGCAGCCGCCGTTGCAAGTCCCGCTCGTGGTCCGTGTAGCCCCGTCCAGGGCCCCTGGCGGGCGCGGTACGTGCGTTCGATGTATGGCTTCAGTGTTTCAATGACGAAGCGCACGAATGGCTCGGCCCGGGCCGCCACGTTGCTTCGGGGCTCGGCCCACGGAGGTTGGTGCACCAAGTATCGAAGCGCGCGGACTCGGGATGGGCGAACACGTTCTGCAAGTCCTGCATGGAAAGGACCTGTCAGGTGAGGCGTCATGCGCATCGGGTGTGAAGATGCGGACAGTGCGTGTGCGCCCCCTCATGCGGGGAAGCGAAGTCTCGGAGGCTGTGGATGTATCCCATGGGGTTCGGAGGTTGGCGGCCGCGGAGGAGGACAGGTCGCGGCCCGGCACCAGCCACTTCACCCAACTCACGGGATTCTCACGTCGTTTCCTCGGTGGATGAACCCAGCGCTCGGGCTTCTGGAGGTGTAGGCTCAACGGGTATCCTAGGACTCACACGAATACCCATGCAGCAGAAACTCGCCGCAGACATGTCGACCACCGCGGGCCGCGCACAGGCCGGGCAGAGCCCGGTGGCGCTCTCCGTGCCCGCCTTGACGATTGTGTCCCATCCCCAGCCGCAGCGCATTGGCGAGCGGCTGTTGCTGGAGGTGCTTGCGTCCCAGGGGCGCACGGCGGCCCTGTCACGCAACGCGCCGGACTTCTCCCGGCCCGGGGGGCTCATGGCCCTCCCGTTGGGAGACCCATTCCTCAGCCGCAAGCCGGTGGAGTTCGAGCCCGGCCCACGAGGCGGCCTCCGGATGCTGGTGCCGGAGGACGGCACCCAGGTGCGCGTGGCGAACGAGCCCGTCGTGGGCGGCCGGGAGTTCTCTCGCGAGGAGCTGTCCGCTGGAGTGCCGCTGGTGCTGGCCGACCGCGTGGTGCTGTTGCTCCACCTGGCCTCGTCCTTCCGTCAGCCGGGCGTTCTGGACCTGGGCATCGTCGGCCACGGCGAGGGCATCCACCGCGTGCGCGAGGACATCATCCGGGTGGCCGACCTCGCCGTGCCGGTGCTCATCCGCGGTGAGACGGGCACGGGCAAGGAGCTGGTGGCGCGCGCCATCCACGCCAGCGGTCCCCGCCGCGCCGGTCCCTTCGTCAGCGTCAACCTGGGAGCGCTCGCCAAGGAGCTGGTCGCCGCGGAGCTCTTCGGCGCGCAGCGCGGGGCCTATACGGGCGCCAGCCGGGACCGGGAAGGCTTCTTCCGCGCGGCCGAGGGCGGGACGCTCTTCCTCGATGAGGTTGGCGAGGCGCCGCCCGAGGTGCAGGCCGCGCTGCTTCGCGTGCTGGAGACGGGCGAAATCTATCCCGTGGGCGGCCATACGCCGGTGCCTGTCGACGTCCGGCTGGTCTCCGCCACGGACGCGCATCTGGAGGCCCGCATCCAGGATCGCACCTTCAAGGCCCCGCTGCTGCACCGGCTGGCCGGCTTTGAAATCCTGGTGCCTCCGCTGCGCGAGCGCCGTGAGGACGTGGGCCTGCTCTTCCTCCACTTCGCTCGCCAGGAACTGGAGGCCATGGGGGAGGGCGGTCAACTGACGTCTTCGGACCCGCGCGCCGAGCCCTGGCTGCCCGCGGCCCTGGCCGTCCAGTTGGTGCGCCACGCGTGGTCCGGCAACATCCGCCAGTTGCGCAACGTCACCCGTCAGCTCGTCATTGGCAGCCGGGGCATGCCCGGGCTGCGCGCCGATGCACGGCTGGAGCAGGTGCTGGACGCGGACGCGCAGCCAGTCCCCGGGCGTCCGTTGACCGCGCGCACGGGTGAGGAGGGGGGCGACGGCGCGAAGGCACCGCGGCGCAAGCCCGCGGACGTGGGCGAGCAGGAGTTGCTGGAGGCCCTTCGCGCCTGCTCCTGGGACCTCAAGGCCACCGCGGACTGGCTGGGCATTCCCCGGCCGTCCGTCTACGTCCTCATCGACAAGAGCTCGCTCCTGCGCACCGCGCGCGACTTGAGCCCCGAGGAAATCACGCGCTGCTTCCATGAGTGCGAGGGCGACCTCGACCAGATGGTGCAGCGGCTGGAGGTCTCCAAGCGCGCGCTCCAGCGGCGGGTCCGGGAGCTGGGCCTCAGTGGTGGGTAGTGTTGGCTGACGCGTCAACCCGGACCTGGCGGGTTCGGTTGACGCGTCCATTTGCCTTTTCGGGGGGCTCGGGTGTCGATTGTCGAGGGGCCGCGCGCCATGCCTGGCTGGTACGGTGCCTGCAACTCACAGCCCGCAGCAATCCTTCTCATTGCCCCATTGGGGGTACGGGAGCCGCGCCCATGACCGTTGTCACCGTCACCATCAAGAAGTCGGGGGATCTGGTCTACGAGCCCAGCAATCAGGTCGGGCGCGGGTACACAGTCCGTTTCGTGCTCGACCCGGTCAACGGTCCTGCTTGGGCAACGGTGAATCCGCCCACGTGCCTGGTTGACACGAATCCCTTCACCCTGGACCAGACCTCCGCGGCGCCCCCCATCTACGAGGACCCGGTCTCTGAATCGGCCGCGTACAAGCCGTATCTGTTCACGGTGACAGTCCCTCCTTTGCCGGAGAAGCCTCACCTCGGAGGCGAGGCGGAGACGAAGAACGGCAACCTGGACGTGACGACGGATCCGCCGAAGCTCTGAGCCGCCCTGACGTGTCAGGCCAGACCTCATGGGTGGGCTGACGCGTCCAGATGCCGATGAGGCCATGCTCCGCTGGTGAGTCTTCGAGGGCGCTGTGAACCAGACCTGTCTGGTATGGTGTGTGCAAATCACAGCAGTCGGCAGTTCATCACACGCCCCAGCGGGGCACAGGAGCCACGGCCCATGGCCATCGTCACTGTTCTCATCAACAAGTCCGGGAACCTGAGCTACATCCCCAACAACAAGGTTCGGCACGGCGACACGGTCCGTTTCGCCATTGAAATGATTGGCGGCGCATCGGACGTGACGGTGAATCCCCCCGCGTGCCTGGATTCGACGGCGTCGTTCAGCTTGAACAACACCTCTCTGTCCGCCGCCCAGCGCGATGACCCCGTTTCCGACGGGGCCGCGGTCGGCTCGTATCCATTCACAGTGGAAGTCCCCAGCGCGCCCGCGGCGTCGGGCCTGGGAAGCGAGCTGGAGACGAAGAACGGCAACCTGGACGTGACGACGGACCCGCCCAAGGAGTGCTGAGCCACGTCAGGGCGTAGGAGGGCCGGCCAGCGGCTCGCGAGCTGCGCCGAGCCGGCCACTCCATTCGGGTTCCAGGTGAGGGTTGCGGGCCAGTGCTTGCCGCAACGCCTCCTGGCCCTCGATGCGCCAGGCCTGCCGTTGCTCGGAGGAGGCGCGTGTCTCCGCCAGGGCGAGCAGCCCGCCGCCACGAAGCGCCTGGGCCCGCGCCCACCTGGGCCGGTCCGCCAGGACTTCCGCCACGAGCGCGAGCCCCTGGTTCAGCAGCGGCGCGGCGTCCTCGTTCCGCTGCTGACGCCACGCGGCCCAGTCGAGCTGGAATCGCGCGGTGGTCAGCCGGTAGTCATGCCGGCGCGGCTCCAGGGACAGAGCCTGCTGGAATGCCTGCGATGCGAGCTCGAAGTCCGATTCCTGAGCGGCGCCCCGGTGCGCCAGCCAGCGGGCCTTGAGGGCGCGGGCCTCGCCCGTGTTGCGCCACGTGTGGCCCTGGCGGGGATTCAGCGTGGTGGCCCGCGCCAGGGACTCCTCGGCCTTCGCCAGCTCCGCCCGTGGGTCGCCGCCGGTCTCCAGGCTCCACGTCGCCAGCAGTGTCTGCACGCGGCCGAGGTTGGCCCAGAGGTCGGCGTCCTGGGGCTGGAGTGAGAGCGCCTGACGGTAGGCTTCCACGGCGGCGCGGCCACTCGGTCCTGGATTCTCCCTGCGCGCGGACTGGAAGGTGGCGTTCAGGGTCCACACCTCGCCCAGGTTGTTGTGGGCGTACACCTGTCTGGGCGCCAGCGTCCGGGCTTCCTCGAAGGCCGCCTGCGCCTGCTGGAGCAAGGGCTCGGGGGCGCCGCCTTCCTCCCAGCGTTGCTCGGCCTGCCACAGCAGCGCCGCGCCCAGCCCGTTGTGGAGCGGGGGGAGCTTCGCGTTGATGCCCAGCCCCTGCCGGAACAGGGCCAGCGCCTGCTCCAGGTCCGCCTCGAAGGGCTCGCCGTGGCTCCAGCGCCAGCGCGCCAATTGCTCGGAGATTTCCGCGCCGCGGAAGCTGGCCACGACGTTGCCGGGATTGAGCGCCAGCGCCTTCGCCAGTGCGTCACGAGCCCGCGTCAAATCTCCCGCGGCGTCGGTGGCGCGTGGATTCGAAGCGCGGCGGCGCAGGGCGTTGCCCAGGTTGATCCACGCGTCGGCCTGGTTCTCCCGCACGCGGATGGCCTCCAGGTACGCGTCAATCGCCTTGCCCTGGTGCTCCAGCGGGTCCACGCCGCGCTCGGCTTCCGCGTCCGCCCACACCTGATAGGTCAGGCCCAGGTTGGCGTGGAAGGCATAGTCGCGCTCCTCGGGGCGCAGGCGCTCGAAGGCCTCGATGGACAGACGGAGCTGCTCGCTCGGGTCCTGCCCGCGCTCCTGGCGGTAGCGGGCCCACAGCCGGTGGGTGATGGCGAGCTCCAGCGCGACACGGTCGCTGGGCGGCGCCAGGGCCAGGGCCTCGCGCGCGGCGCGGATGGACTTCTCCAGCAGCGGCTCGGCGTCCTCGCGTCCCTGGCTGGTGCGCTGCTCCGCGAGCCGGCGGTGCAAGCGGGAGAGGACGACCAGCGAGCGGTGGTGGTCCGGCGCGGCGGTGAGCGCGCGGGTCGCCGCTTCCACGCCGCGCTCATAGTGGGGCAGCACGTTGCCTTCGCCGTACAGCTCCATCACCAGCGCGGCCAGCTCCAGGCGCGCCAGGACGTAGTGGCCCATGGGCTGGCTCTCCGCGGTGGCGACGGCGGCGGCATAGGCGCGGCGGCCCGCGTCCAGGTCCTCCTGTGAGCCGGCCTTGTCGCCCTGGTGCCAGCGCTGCGTGGCCCGCGCCAGCAGCACGTCGCCTTGCAGCAGGGGCGCTTCGTAGAACCAGGGCTGCGCGCGGCCCATGGCTTCCAGGTGGGTCAGGGCCTCTTCGTGGCGGCCCTCGTAGAAGGCGAACAGCGCCTTCACATACAGCGGTGGGACGGGGACGTCGGGGCCTTCGGCCTGGCGCAGGTAGGCCAGGGCCGGGTCCCGGTAGTTCTGCTCCAGCTCCTTGCGGCGGACCTCGCGCTGCTCCGGGCTGCGGCGCTCCACGTCCAGCAGCAGCCGCTCCTGGTAGAGGTCTCCCAGCACCTGCGCCAACGCCCAGGCCACCCGGGGCTCGCGGTAGCCCTGGGCCCACGCGGCCTCCAGGCGCTTGCGCGCGGCGTCCCGCTCATCCAACACGAGCAGCGCGCGGCCCAGGGCGTACTGGCCGGGGCCCAACGCGTGGGGGCCCGCCTCGCGCACCTCGGCCTCCAGCGCGTCCATGCTGGCGCGCAGCTCGCGCCGGTCTTCACGGGTGTCGTGCAGGCGGGACAGGGCGGAGTAGCGCGCGGAGGCCTCGATGCGCTCCACCCGTTCGGTGAAGCGGCGCGTGAGGCGTTCGCGCTCGGCCACCTCGCCGCGGGCGATGCCCGCCTGGATGAGCGCCAGCAACACCACCGTCAGGGCCGCGGAGCCCAGCGTCAGCGCCACCCGGTGCTTGCGGGCCTTGCGGCGCAGGCGGTAGCCCAGTCCCTGTCGCGCGAGGACGGGCTCTCCTTCGAGGAACCGCTCCAGGTCCTCCGCCAGCGCCCGCGCCGAGTCGTAGCGGGCGGGCCGCTGCTTCTCCAGGCACTTGAGGACGATGGCTTCCAGGTCCGACGGAATGTCTGCGTCGAGCGCGCGCGGCGGCGCCGGCTCGTCGTGCTGGAGCCGGGTGATGACCTCCGCCTCGGTGGCGCCGGTGAAGGGCGGCCTGCCGGTGAGGAGCGAATAGAGCGTGGCGCCCAGCGCGTAGATGTCCGCGCGCCGGTCCAGGCGTGACACCTCGCCGCGCGCCTGCTCCGGGGCCATGTAGTGCGGGGTGCCCTGCACGGCGTTGGGCGCGGCGCCTTCCTCGCGCCAGTCGCGCGCCAGACCGAAGTCCATGACGAAGGGGGCCAGCCCGCCGTCCTCGGTGCGCTCCACCAGGATGTTGCCGGGCTTGATGTCGCGGTGGATGAGGCCCGCGCCGTGGGCCGCGTGTACGCCCTCGGCGGCCTGGCGCAGCACCAACACCTTCTGCTCCAGCGTGAGCGAGCGCGCCAACTGTCCCAGCGGCTGGCCGTCCACGAAGCGCATGGCGATGTAGCCCCGGCCGCGCACCTCGCCGACCTCGTACACCTCGCACACCCGCTCGTGTCGGACGCGGGCCTGCGCGCGGGCCTCGGAGAGGAAGCGCCGGGCCAGCTCCGGGTCGTCCCCGCGCACGAACTTCAGCGCCACGTTGCGGCGGAGCATGGGGTCATACGCCAGGAACACCCGGCCCATGCCACCCTGGCCCAGGAAGCGCACGGGCTGGTAGCGGTCCCAGTCCGGCACCGGGAAGGTGGGGCCGTCCGGCTCCACGGCGGGGGGCGGGGACACGCCCGGGG